>DEUO01000098.1:3863-11602 GCA_002362595.1 Caryophanales bacterium UBA3260 | reverse complement strand
ATGGGATTTGATACATCTTTCATTCTATCATAATCATCATCAGCTAAAAATTCTTTTATATATTTTTTAGCATAATTACTATATATAAAATCTTCTTCTGTTAATGTAATACCAGCTCTACTAAATTTATCTAAAGCTTCTCTGATATCTTCATTAACTGATACTAAATCATTCTTATAATAATGAGTAAGACTATAAAGTAATGTATCAAATCCCATCTTTTCAAAAGGAGTATTCATCTGACTAAAAAGATTTAAATCTTTACTATCAGATAATTCTTTTTTTATTACATTAACACGTTCTGGAGCAGTATAAGTAAGATGTTTTTGGCAACGTCTTTTAACTTCATTATAAAGTTTTTCTAGATTAGCATCATATTCTTCTTTTAATTCAGCTACTTTATTTTTATAAATTACTAAATTTTTAGCATTATTTATTGGCATACTAGAAAGCAGTTCTTTAGCTACTTCTACATCATGATTAAAGTCTTCTAATCTTTTTATTGCCATTATTTCTTCCTCTTCTCTACTTCTGTTTTTTCTTCTGTTTCTAGAAATTCTACGAATTCTTGAGTTGCTCTAAATAAGTTGAGCAACTCTTCAAATTCTAATTCTTCTACGTTAATTTCCATTAACTACCACTCCCTTCTTCAGTACTTTTATTATCTTTTTCAACATCTAAATTTCTAATAATAATATACTCATACGTTTCACCAATCTTATTTGAACGAATAATTCCTTCTCCATCAGCTTTATCATCATATAAATATATCATTAAACGATAAGTACCAGATTTCCATTTAGCTTGTGCCTGATTTGCTTTTTCCTCTTCAGTAGGTCCATTCTTAAACGTTGCATACAAGCTATATTCAAGCATATTTGAATCATCAGCTTCACCTGTCTCAGTAACACGTTTAGATGCACTAATAGGTCCTAAACTATATGTGTTTAAACACTCATAGAAAGTTTGATATTCTTTTTTGGGCTCATTAGTATCAGGGTCTATTTCACCAGTATCAACTTTTCTAATAACTGGTTCTAATAAACAACTATTAAAGACATCTTCATTCTTAATATTACCTTCACTATCAACCAATTTAATTTCACTAAATATATCACTTATATTTATATCTTCATATTCAGTACTATAAGCATTCTTATCAGTTCCATCTTCATATAGTCTTCTTTGTAATTTAACTTTTAAATTAGGTGATAACAAGCCATTCTTTGTCTTAATACTAAACTTAATTTCATTATTTCCATTTTCATCTTGTCCTGTTGATACATCATGATTTATTGACACTGAATCAGTACTTACTAAAAGTCCATATTCATTATCCAATAACTCAAAATCTAAAGATATAGTATTAGGTTGATACACAGCAGAATATAATCCATCAAATGTAACAAATGTTTCTATTTCTAATCTATATTTACCATAATCCAATCTATCTGCTTTAGATAAATCAAAATTAATTATTGAAGCTACATCTGTAATACGATCTGCTAACTTTATTCTTATAGAGCCATCTGTATAAGGATAATAATTACGACCTCTTGAATTAATAGTCAATCCGCTAAGTTCATCTGTAACTAATTCATACTTTATTTTACCATTTTCATCTAATATTTCAGCTCCAGTTACTGGATCTTTAGAAGGTCTTTTAATAACTATTTTAGCTCCAACACGATAATCTTCATATTGTGTATCTACAATACCTATAGCACCACCAGATGTATCAGTATTTAATTGTTGATTTAAATTTGTATCTAGTCTTAAAGATAATTTATTAGTATTACGATATACCTTAGTAGTATCTTTTAATGTGCCAGAATCTTCATCATAGAATTGACCAGTAGTATTAACTAATGAACTAATTGAAGGATTTAGAGTAAATGTTAAATCATTAGTAGGTTGTCCTCTTGGTATTATAACAGAAGATTCAAAACCAGTCTCTGCTGCATTAGGTTCACTAGAAACCATTCTAGCTAACTTCATATACAAGTAATGTGTTTCAGATTCTTTCATATTAGATAATAAATCTAAATCAACACCACCAAAGTCTACTATAAATACAAACTCTTCAATTGCATAATTTATACTATGATTATGATAATACTTAGAATTTTCTCCAGACATATCATCATCAAAGAATCTATCTGCTATCTTATTTCCTTCACCATCATATAATTTCGTATAACCCATCTTAGCAAAGTCTCTTAAATATATCTTATATCTCGAATCACTACCTTGTTCTTCCGAACCATTAACTTCATAGAAATACTGTTTATTATCCGCAAGATCTATCATTGTAATTCTACTACCTACAGGGAATTTATAATCTGTCTCTAAATATCTATAAGGTACACCCCAATATTGTGTTGTATCAATACCATTAACTCTAACTGTTTGAGTAATTTCTTCTGAATTATATAATTTTCCAACACTCCATGAAGAATCGGGACCAGACATACCAGCCATTGGTTGACTTAAGTCTAATGACAATTTTTGATATAAACTAAATGAACCATTAGCAGCTATAGAAACATTTCTATCTTGGAATATTTCATATTTTTTACCTGGTGTCATTAATGCACCATAACTATCTGTTTCACCATCTGTTAAAGATACTAAAACATTTATATATACAGTAAGAGGTAAGCCACCTGTTGATGTTAAATCATCATTATATTGTTCTATTTCAGTTTTAATTCTTATATACCCCATATCAACAGAAGGAAGTGCATCAGGATCATCTCCATCTGCAACAGCTTCAGTTAAATCTAAGTTTTGTGAATAATATAACCAAAATGACAAGTTTCTTAAATCATGTGATGAATCGAAAGTATATTCATTATCTCCAGCACATAATCCATTTCCAATACAAGCATCACTATTATCTTTAAGTCCAGAATCAGAAGAATAAAATTCTGTTCGATAATTAGCCATCCAGCCAGTTGATGTAGTACCCATAGCTAAAGCAAATTGCCTATTAGCAGCAGACTCACCATTTGGATTAACAACTGGAATATCAGTTCTATTTACTAAATCTGCTTTTCTATGATTATCACCAAATGCCTGCAAGTTATTTGTTTCTACATCTAGTATTTTTAATTTAGCATTACTCCAATAACCAACTGTACCATCATCTAATTGTTCCATAATTTCTTCAAGGCTAAGGTTGGCATTAACAGCTGTTCTTTGTGAATATTTATTAGCTTCTATATTAACGTTAAGACTAACAACATTATTTCCGATATTCCATCTATAATAAGCAGCATTATCAGGAGTTGGAGTTATATAATCAACAGATACAATACCAGTATCTGCATCATAAATATTAGTAAAGAACCCATTTGTTACTTTTTGTGTTTCAACATCAGCATCGTGCTTACCAAATACATATGAATAATAATCGTGTATTGCAACTTTACCACCAACATTTGTTCCGCCAATTATACTTCTATTATAAAAGCCAGAATCTACATCATCACCACTTGGATTAAAATATAAACCAAAGAATGTCATTCCATGTACAGACCCTGCATTTGATGTATCATTTTCTACAGAAGGGACTTCACCAGTAACAACAGCATAAGGAATAGTTCCAACAGCTGTTTCACGTACATATATAGCATTATTAACATTTAAAGTTTCAATATTACTATATTCACCATTCATACCCTGAGTAACTTTTTCTTCTTCAAAACTACCATCTTTTATACCAGTAGCAGCTATATCTATCTCTGCAATACCACTATAATGATTACTTAAGAATGTAGTACCTCTTTGTAAATATAATGTACTACCACTATCAGAACCATTTACTTTATTACCTAATAAATACATATTATCTATACGTATTAAAGAATAACTAGTACCAGTAGTAAATGCTCTATCTTTCATACCAGATAATTGTAAATAAGAATCTACTACATATGCATTAGTAGCTCTTTGAATAGAAGTCATATTTGCAGGTGTAACTTTTGTACCTAATTTATTTATTAATACTCTTGAAGTACCATCAACACCTGAGTTATTTCCTCCACCATATATTGATTTTGCTATTACTAAGTTAATTGAATCTTTATCTACAGATCTAGTAGCTATTTTAGCATAGTTTTCACCAGATACATTAACACGCGAAGCTCCTATAACACCTTTAAATCTATCATCAAATATTGTAGTTTCAGTAGCATTTGTTTCAGAACCTCCAAATACATTACCACCTATATTTATTTTTCTTTCATTACTATTAGGTAAAGAAATATCTGTATAAACTTCTTCAAAACTCTTTTCATAATCTAATGCTTTAGTATCATTTATTTGATTACCAATAGCTGTTATAGCATTATCTCCAATATTTACATTAGTAACACCATATGTAAATGAAGCATTGCCTGAACCATATACATTACCACTTATATTAGCACTAATGATATTTACATATGTATGACCATCTGCTTCTCCAGTACCAGCTACATATTCACCATTTGCTGAGTTAGCTAAAGCTTTACCAACATGTGCATAATAACCGCCACCATATACATTTTTAGCATTTACATTACGAATAATATTAACATATGTATCTCCTTCAACTTGACCTCTAAATCCTCCAGCAAATATATCTTCTAATGTTACATCTTGAATATATATTTTTGTATAGTCAGTAGTCTTAGCTTCATATCCACCACCATATACATTAGTTATTTTTAAATGATTAATTTCATTACCATCTGCATCTGTAGTAATTAAACCTTTAATACTTACATTAGAATGAGGACTAATGGCGCCACTACCACGACTTCCACCATATACATTAGTAATGGTTAAGTTACCAGTAATCTCTTTAGTTTCCTTTACTCCAGATTCATTTTCTATTTCTTCTGTATAGAATGGATATATATCTAAGAATCCATTAACTCCAGCAGTACCACCTTCGTTATTACCACCAAATACATTTGTAACAGTACCATTACGAAGTTCTACATTAGAGTATTCTACCTGTCCAGATTTATTAGAACCACCAAATATATTTTTTATTACTCCATTTTTTAGTATCATTAATGAATCTGGATTGGTTACACTAGCCATAGCTCCACCTAAATAAGAATTAACTATATTTGTTCCATCCAAGTTCATAGTAGTTTTTTCTACAGTAGCAACATTTCCACCACCATAAGCATTTATAACTTTGCCATTTTTATAATCTACATAAGTTTCTTTTACAATTCCAGATAAATTAGATCCACCAAATACATTAAATATATCTCCACCTAGTATTTCTATTTTAGCAGTATTAACTTCAGCAGCATATCCACCACCATATATAGAACCACCTTCATTAATATCTAGCACTCCATTAGGATCTGGATTATTTAATATTTCATCATATTTACTTGTATCATAGAATGTACCACCAGTTACTTTTATATATGAAGAATTAGTTTTAGCAGCATATCCGCCACCATAAACACCACCAGTTATTTCACCACCACTAACATTTACATTAGTAATATCTGTACTAGCTAGTTCTCCTTTACTTCCACCAAATACATTATTTATTTTTCCGCCATAGATATTTAATTTAAATTCATCTTGTGTTTTAGTAATATCTCCTCTTACATTATTACCACCATAAACTTCATTAATATCACCATCATATACATCAACAGTGATAGTACCTTTAGTTTTTGGTGCTGCTATATTACCATATCCACCACCAAAAACTCCACCATTTATTTTTCCACCATTTATTTTGACATTAACATTACCACGATCAACTGCAGTTACTATTTTAGCTACTCTCATTTCAGTAACAGTTCCGCTAGAATTTGTTACAGCATAGTAATAAGTTGCATCTGGATCTAAGCCTGTTGCATAAGTTAAACCAAATGGTAGTTTATAATAAAGATAACATGATGGCGAAGCACATGCTCTATTAGCACTATAAGAAATATATGAGGTAACTTTTCCACTAGCATCCATTCTTTCTACATATCCACCAATTTTTTGATAAATATCAATTATTGTGCCACTTTCATCTGTAATATTTGGAAATCTACTATGTTTTTGTGTTGAAGTAATTCTAGTCGAACCTCTATAGTAAAGCTGAACGTTTGATGGGTCAATTCCATCTGGATCAACAAAAGTCTCGTTTACTGAACCATTAGCACTTCCACCATAGATACTTCCACCATCTGCATCTTCACCAATAACTAAATTATTATCATTTTTTGTTTCAACATTAATAAAACCATTAGTTAAAGTTCCTTCACCATAACCGCCACCATATACAGCACCAGTCACATGACCACCATTAAGTTTTACTGTTACATCACCAGTAACTAATCCTTTAACGTTAGATCCACCATAAATATAACCAACAGTTCCATTATTTAAGGTTACATTTATTGTTCCATTAGATGATGGATTACCGAATCCATTATTATTTGATCCTCCAAATATTCTTCCTTTTATTGTTCCATCATTTATTATCAAATCAGTTTTGGCATTACGTATATTAAGACCGGCTCCACCATAGTTGCCACCACCATATACGTCTCCTTCAATAGTTCCACCATTTATAATAACAGTTGAATTATTAACAATACCTAAATCTTCTTGCCCAGACTTACCTAAGCCAGCTCCAAACACACTACCTCTTTCTTGAACATCATATAGAGTTGAAATTACATTAAGCATAGATGGTCCACCTATTTGAGCGTTTCCACCAATATAAGCAAGTGTATCAGCATTTAAAGGTCCTGATGTTGTTTCTAAGTCGAAACTATTACTTCCAGCAGCTACAGCATTATTAACTTGACCGCCAGAAACAGAAATAAGACGAGCTCCATAAGAAAGAGCAGTACCAGCACCAGAAACAGCATTTTCTATTTCACCACCAGTTATATAAATACCAACAGATAAGTCTTTAAATCCTTCTAAAACATTAAGTCCACCACTAATATTGACTATTTTTCCACCTTCAACTTTAAGTAAACGCAAAGCATGTGTACCTAAGTTGCTATCTCCTCTTATGGTTCCAGCATAAATACCATATTGATATGTATAACTAGTTACATTTCCTGCACTTAATGCTCCATCACCATATATTCCACTTTTAACTATCATATTAGAAACCGGTTTTATATCATTATCTTGAGTAGCACCTGTTGATGATGTTAATTGATATCTTATTCTTAATTTTCCATTATCATTATTAACTCTATCATAATCACTACCATAAATACCATAATTAGAAATATCAGTATAACGTTGAGAGTTAGGTAACATAACTAAGTCATTATAATTTCCACTTTCTACAATAACTTTTACATTATATCCCCCAACTATATCATTAAAAGAATATGTATTATTATCTGATAAAATATTTCTTCCAGCTTTAAAATTAAAATTAGCGAATAATGTTTTATAAGGCGTACTAGCACCAGCATATATTTGATGTCCAGCAACATCAGTAAAACCATCTCCACCACTCATTACAACATTCTCCAATACCATATCACCTTTAGTATTGAAAACAGTTTCTACTAAACTATAACTATTACTACCATCATGACTACTAGTAATAGTAACAGGAGCTTCTAAATCAAAAGAATCCATACTAATACCATTAGTACTATCACTTAATTCAAATATATTAGTATCTCTAGTTACTAAATAATAATAATTACTTACACTTAAAGAACTACTACCAGTATTAAAAGTAGTATCAT
>DEUO01000098.1:0-3648 GCA_002362595.1 Caryophanales bacterium UBA3260 | reverse complement strand
TGAAGGATAAAAGTAGTATCATTACTTTGTATTAACTTATATCCTTCAGTACATATATTAGTACTAGAACATACATTACCATTTATATCATAATATAAACCATTACTATTATCTACACTACTAGTTTTATAATAATAACCACTCAAATTATATCCATTATTAGATAAATCACTAACTATATCACTATTATTACTAACAGCTACTAATCCTTTTTTATTATAATTGTTTAATTCACCTATATTATTCTTTATATCTGCTTTAATCCAACTAGTTTTTAAATCTATTATTAATTTTTCATCTTCTACTGAAGATGAAGCAGGTACTCTTAAATATCTAGTATAGTATTGATTATCATAATAGAATTCTAGATTATTACAATCTACATTCATTTCAGTACTATTATTATCACATACCCAGTTATTAAATCCATATCCTGTAGGTCTCTTACTCCAAGGATTATCTATTAATTCTATATTGATATATTCTTTCCCATTTTCATCTTTTATAATAGGATAATATTTATAGTATGTATATTTATTCTGTAATTCACTATTAGACACATATCCTACTTTACTACTATCATTAATATCTTCTGCATAATAGTTAAGTTGTACAGCTACTAATGTTTTAGAGTTATATTTATTTTCATATGTAGGTATTTTTCTATCTTCTTTTATTTCTGTATAGTTTAAACTTTCATAGTAATTCCAATCTGTTTCTAAATCATTAACTACAACTGTCTCCCCATTAATACTAGAACCGGCTCTAAAATCTAAGTTAGTATTTGAAGCATAATATCTAGCTAATGATCCTAATGATAAAGAAAATACTAGCATTATGCTAATCCATAATAATATTTTTCTAGTTCTTAATTTATTTAATCTTTTGAATTTTTTTAATTTATGTCTTATCACTACAGTTCACCACCTATTGTATTGTAATGTATATGATATCATTATTCATTATTAATGATATCATATATTGCTATAAAAATAAATACAGATATATTACTTTTTATTAATATTTTTTCTGTATTTATGGTTATTAATACAATAGATTATTTTCTTATTTTATGTCATTAATTTATACTAAATTATGTATTTAATATGTTATTTTTTTCTAAAATATAACATATTATTTTTTATCTATTTTTTCCTTTACACGTACTTTTTTATATGTTATTTTATTCATCGATACATTTGATTTTATGACTTTCTTACATCAGGTGGGTTTTGGTAAATCCTCTTGAAGGAAAGAGGGATATTATGAGTTTAGAAGACTATTTCAAAAACGTCATGATATTTATACTTCTAGGTATTATTATATTAATTATAATTAAAAAGTTCTGATTTTAATCAGAACCAACACCTGCAAGAAAGTCATTTGAAAAGCACTTCAAATGTATCATTTTTTATGATATTAACTTTCCTATTTAAATTATAACAAATTAGATATATTTTTTCCACTACTTTTTAATTATTTATTATAACCTATTATTTAACTTATATCATTATTATATACTTTCTTCATTTGTTTACTAGTATCCATAAACATTGTTTTAAACTCTAAAGAACTACTATCTACTATAGGAATACCTAATTCTAAAGCTACACTTTCTATTTGAATTATTAATTTTTTAAATTCATCAGTTGTTAGAAAACAAAAATTAGATAAAGTTACATATCCATCTATAGCTTCTAAACCATAAGGTATACCTATTGCTACTATTTTATCAAAAGGAATATAATCTCTAACTTGATATTCATCTATAATATCAGAGAACCTTTTATTCGGATTATTCCTTTTTAAATTATATAAATCTAAAATACTCATTGAGCTAGCATCACGAATATATTCTGGTTTTTCCACTTCCACTGATGAATCTATAACAAAACAAAAACGATTAAATATATATTTATTAAAAGCATTATTTGCTATCTCATTATAAATTTCTTCCCCCATATTAGAACATACACTTACATAATTATCTTCATTAAAACCAATTTTATTTGTATATCCCATTCTTCCTGCTGAGCTTATTTCACGATTAGCTAAAATACTCATAATTTTCTTATCAACTAAACCATTAATTACACCATGATAATACATATTTTATTCCTCCATTTTTATTAATTAATCTTGTTTTTATACAAAATTATTTTTACTATGCCACAATAAAAACAGTTTTATAAAAATCTATAGAATTTAATTATCATTACATACATTCCATAATATTTATAAAACTGTTTTTATATATTATTAATATTTTTCTTTTTATATATTAAAATTACCATTTTTAAATATTAGCTTTTTACCTTCATTAGTATCTGCTTCTATATCTAAGTCACTAGTTCCAATCATAAAATCAACATGTACTCTAGACATATTTAATCCATGTTTTACCATTTCTTCATCTGTCATATTTGATGAATTTCTAAAGCAATTAGCATAGCTTCTGCCTAAAGCTAGATGACATGAAGCATTTTCATCAAATAAAGTAGTATTAAAGATTAAACCAGTGTTTGATATTGGTGAGTCATATGAAACTAAAGCTACCTCTCCTAAACGATCAGCATTTTCATTTTCAAATATTAATTGTCTTAAAACATTTAACCCTGTTTTAGCATGACAATCAATTACTCTACCATCTTTAAATTCAATACTAAATTCATCAATTTTGCAATCATTATAAAAAAGTGGTCTACTTGAATAAACAATTCCATTTGCTGTTCTACAATCAGGTGATGTAAATATTTCATAAGAAGGCATATTAGCTATCATTGTTCCACCTTTAGCATCTTTTTTATCTAAATTTATCCATTGACAAATATCAGGTAATTCAATTGAAAAATCTGTACCTAATGAATTACTATAATGTAATGATTTTATTCCCATAGAATTTAATTTATTTTTATATTTATTACTATTTTTTATATACTCTTCCCAAGCAAGTATTGGATTTTTTTGATCTACCATGCACATTTTCATAATATACATATAAAGCATATCATAGGCATCTTTAACATCGCCAAACAAGCTTTTAGCCCATCTTTCATTTGGTAAAGCAATTATACACCAAGGGAAAGCATATTTACTCACATTAGCTCTATAATATTTTATTGATTTCTCTCTTTCATCAAGCAATTTTTTCATTTTTTCAAGAGGTATATCATCCATTAACCCAGGGACAACACTATTTAAAAATAATAATGCTCCTCCCTTTAATGCGTATTTATCCCAATCAGTTCTATCTATAATAGGATTCAATACAATATCCTTAACATCATGTGTTTTTATATACTCATGTACTTCATCCAAATCATTAACATGTATACAAACATCTAGAATCCCCATTCTAATAGCTTCTTCTTTAACTAACTCTGCAAATCTAATATGTTCTTTTAAATCACAATGTATCATCAAAGATTTACTTTGTTTAAAATTCAAGCATCTATTTAATATTAATCTAACAAATTTTCTTTCTAATTCTTCCATTACAGTCTCTCCTAAAATTCTAACTATTATAACATAAATTATACAAATTAAAAAGTTCTGATTTAATCAGAACCAAAACTATGAGAAAACCATTTAAAAAGCTTTAAATGTATCTAACTTTCCTATCTAAATCATAACAAATAAATATATTTA
>DEUO01000150.1 GCA_002362595.1 Caryophanales bacterium UBA3260 | reverse complement strand
TTATATTATAATATATTAAAGAATAGAGGGATTTTATGGCAATATTTCAACATAAAAACTTTATAGATACTTATGAGAATAAGATAAAGAAAATACGTGAAGAGTATTATCGAAATAAAGTTAATAAATCTAGTGTACTTAATATCGATTTAACGCTTATTGCTACTATTATTTCTTTATTTTTGTTAATAATATTTGGTTTTAATTTAACGGGATTTATTGTTGCATTTATTGGTAGTATAGTTATCAATTTAATATTTGTATTTACTAGTAGAATGTTAGGTATAGATAGTGGTAGTAATTATTTAAGAGAAATAAAGAGATTAGGATATTTAAATATTGCTTCCTATGAGAAAAGTTTAAGAAAGTATGTAACTGGCCCTGGAGGATATTATGATATATTACTTGAAGAGTTAAAGAAACAATACAACTTAACTGACCAAGTAAGAAAGATTGAAGGAGCTAAGGGAGAAAGTTATTTTATATGGTTAAATAGTAATCAAGATTCAATAAATTTACTTAATGAAAGAACGACAGATAAACCTCAAGTTATTTCAATTAGAATGAATAATATTAGATATTTTAGAATTGATCATAAAACAAGAACTATTTTACTTAAAACAGATATAGAGTTCTATAGGTTTCAGATGTCAGCTTTAGATATTTTTAATGAAATATTAAAAAACAAGCGTTTTGATAACTTAATTAATTTTGAACCAGAGCAATATATTAGTGATTTTGAAATATTTATTCATAATTTTGAACAAAAAATAAATAATAAAGGCAACAGAAAAAGTTACGATGAATATGAAAAAGAGTTTTCTAAGTTAGTTTTATATATTATTATGTATATTGTTGGTGCTGGTTTAATTGTTTGCGCTTTTGATAATTTGATTCTTAAAATAGCAGAAATGTTAGTATTAATTTTATTAAGTTATTCTTTTGCTTCACTATTAAATACAAAGAAATATTCGACTAATAATCAGAAGGATATGCTGCATATTATGAATAGTGATGAAGAGTGTATAGAGCGATTTAATGAATTAAAAATAGCATTAAATATTAGAGAAGATTATGATATTGTTTATTCAAAGGATAATGCAAGTTATTATACTTGGGTTGCTAATGGATACTTTCATGTGTTTTTAAATGTAATATATACTAGTGTTATATATATGGCTGTTAAAGTTAGTGATGTAAGTTATTATAGAAAGACTTCTAGTGGATGTGTTGTTAAGTTAAAAGATAAAACCTTAGAGTTTAGAAGAGATGCTAAAAATGTATTTGATAAAATTTTACCTAATAAAGATTATGATTGGTTAAAAGGATATCAACAAAAGTAAAAATGTGTTATAATAGTATAGAAAGAAAAAAGGAAGTGATGCTTCATGGCAGAAGAAAGAGACGGAAAAATTAAGAATTATAAGTTATTGGCATTTATAAAGGTAAGATTAGATGGTATTTTAGAAAGTGGAAAAACAAATAGTGCTAACTTTACTAATACTATACCATTAGATTCTGAAGGTAATAGGATTTTAGAAGATGATAAGGATACATATGATGAAATAATGAATATGAGAAATTATTTGGAAAGAAGTCCTCTTGTACCAGAAGAAACATATGTTATACCTGGATTTACTTTATATGACGAAAATGGAAGAAAGACTTTGGCTACTATTTATGTTCCTAAAAGTGAAGCTAAAAGAATGGCACAAAATTTAGTTGGTAAAGAACAATTTTATCATGATAAATTAGGTATTGATTTTCCAGCACAGGTTTATCAATTACAAAGCAAATATGATGATAGTAAAATACCAGGAACAGATATAAGTGTACCTGAACCAAGACTTATGAGTGAAAGTCCAGAGGAATACGAAGAAAGACTTGAACGTATTTATCATTCAGCAGGAATTGATAAAGAACTTATTCCTGATACTAATATACGTGAACCATATCCTCATGAGAAGGTAGATTACTCACAAAGTGATGAAGTTAGTAATGGATTCCAATCACAGTATTATTCTGCTTATCGTCGTAGAGAAGCTAAGAAAGCTATTAATAATGGCGGACCACAAGGATCACAAGACGATGAGGATAATACATTAAATAATGGTGGAGATAAGGGACCTTTTGTTGTTAGAGAGTCTGAAGATTATGATCGTACTCCTTTAGGACAAAAGATAGGTTCTTTCCTAAATATTACTGATTCTTCTATAAAAAGCAAATCTAATCATCAAAAATTAAAGACTTTAGCAGCGATTGCAGGAGTTGGAGCAGGCGGTATAGTTATTCTTACAACTCCAGCATTACAACCTTTAGCTATTGCTGCAATTGGTATTGGTGCTATTTTTGCAGGAGCTAAAGCAGCGCTTAAGTTTACTAAAAATAAAATTACTCCTAAAGTACGTGATTTCTTGTTTGGTCGTTCACATAAGAAGAAGAAAGGAGAACCTGAGCCAATACAACCAACTCCAAATGGAGGACAAGGTGGATCTAATGGTGGTAATCCTACGCCGCCTCCAGCGCCAACGCCAACTCCCTCACCAGCACCACAACCTGCTCCTGGAGAGATTACTTTTAACCTAGCTGATATAGAAGGATTCTTACAAGCTACTTCTGTTGAACTTGACTTATATGATGAACTTTCAAATGAATTAGCTGCTGTAAATTATGAAATCGAAACATTAAATGCTACTGATCCTCAATCTCCTGAATTAATTATTTTAAGAGATAGAGCTTTAGAATTAAATAGTCAATTAAAAGAACAATTAAGCATTATTTCTACATATGCAAAAGATTTTGCTATGGGTATGACGCAAGAACAAAGAGAAAGTGAGGAACATACACATGGACGTTACTGAGAAGAAAGTTATTACATTATCTAATCAAAAGAAATATTATATTCTTGATGATTTAGGTGCTCCTGAAGATGAAGAAAATACTAAATATCTTTTTGCTATTGGTATAACTCCAGAATGGGAATTTGATACTAATGAAATTATATTTATTAAGTATTATCAAGAAGATGGTAAAGATATGGTTATGATAGTTGATGAAGATGATCCTATGTATGAGAAAGTATCAAATTTAGAAGCTGTTAGAGTTCGTATAGAGAATGATCCTAAGTTTAGAAAAGAACTTGAAAATTCTTTAGAAAAATTGGAGGAAAGTAGCATTTAAGCTACTTTTTATCTATTTAAGGAGTAATAAGGATGAAAAAAGTTGAATTATTAATACCTGTTGGAAATAAGGAATGCTTAAATGCGGCGATACATAATGGAGCTGATGCTGTATATTTGGGTGGTAAAAAGTTTGGAGCTCGTGCTTATTCTAATAATTTTGATGATAATGAAATGATTGAAGCGATTAAGCTTTGCCATTTATATGGTGTAAAAATATATGTTACAGTAAATACTATTATATATAATGATGAAATAAAAGAAGTTATGGATTATATTAATTTCTTATATATACATAATGTAGATGCTATTATTATGCAGGATATTGGATTAATTAATTTAGTTAGAAAGACGATTCCAGATTTAGAGATACATGTTTCTACGCAAGCACATAATCATAATTATGAAGGAATTAAATATTTTTCTGATTTAGGATGTACAAGGGTTGTTTTTGATAGGGAATCTAGTTTAGAAGAAATAGTTAATATAGATATTCCTATTGAAAAGGAAGTATTTGTTTATGGGGCTTTATGCGTTTGTTATTCTGGTAATTGCTTATTTAGTGCATTAAATGGTGGTAGAAGTGCAAATAGAGGTATGTGTGTTGGTTCTTGTCGTCTACCTTATCAATTAATGGTAGATAACAAAATAACAGATAAAGGTTTCTTATTAAGTACAAAAGATTTAAATACAACTGGTAATATAAAAGAAATATTAGATAATAATATTGATTCATTAAAAATAGAAGGAAGAATGAAAGGACCTGAGTATGTCTCTGCTGTTACAAGAGTTTATCGACGTTTAATAGATGATTACTATAAAGGAATAGATCCAATTATTACTCGTGAAGAATTAATAGAATTATATAAAGTTTATAATAGGAAGTTTACTAAGGGATATTTATTTGGAGAAGATAATATTATAAATAGTTATACTTCTAATCATCAAGGAGTTAAAGTCGGAACAATTGTTTCGGGTACTAATAAAAGAATAATTATTAAATTATCTGATGATATTCATCAAGAAGATGCCATTAGAATAGATGGAACACAGTTAGGTATGTATTTAAATACTTTATATGATAAGAATGGGTTATTAGTATCTAGTGTTAGTAAAGGTAATTTGTGTCAAATAGATAATAAAGATCGTATACTAGTTAAAGATTATATTGGTAAAGATGTTTTAAAGACCGTTGACAATTTACTTAATAAAGAATTATTAAATTATAAAGAAAAGAAAATTAATGTAACTATGAATTTTATAGGACATATTGGTAGTAAAATGGAACTTAGTATTAGTGACGGAATTAACGATATCTTAGTTACTGGCGGTGTTGTAGAGACAGCAATTAATCAGGGAATGAATGAAGAAAGAATAAAAGAACAATTAAGTAAGCTAGGTAGTACACCTTTTATCCTAAAAGAAATTAAGATAGATATAGATAATAATATATTTATAAATATAAAAGATATTAATGAAATAAGAAGAGAAGCTTGTTCTAAATTAATTGAATCAAGATATGGAAAAGAAAAAGTAAAACAAATACTAGAAGTTAAAGAATTAGCTAGAAATAATACTAAAGGTAAGATAAGTATTCTAGTTAGAAATGAAGAACAACTAGATATTGCTCTTAGAAATAATATAGACATTATATATGTT
>DEUO01000144.1:8977-9207 GCA_002362595.1 Caryophanales bacterium UBA3260 | reverse complement strand
CCTATTTTTTTTATTTTACTATAATTAATTATGTCAATTATATTACTTTCTAGCGGAATAAAGGTTGGGGATGTTAAATAATAATCGGAGATTGTTAAATTATCAATACTTTCTATTAGATAAGAATTAGAAATATTAGTAGGTACTTTAAAATTAGTAACTAAGTAATAATTTATTCTATTTTGATCTATTTCAACTATTATTTTCCAACTTCTAAAAAAACCATTGTA
>DEUO01000144.1:0-8794 GCA_002362595.1 Caryophanales bacterium UBA3260 | reverse complement strand
AGATTTTTCCATTCTTCTTTAGATACATAAGAACTGTTTAAAAATAATCTTGAAATGTGTTTCATATATACCACCTCAATATGTATCATATAATAAAATAATTTAAAAAAACTGATATTTTAGATATCAGTTTTGTCAGTTTGAATAGGTATTAATAATTCGGTAATATCGTCATGATAATACTCTAATTCTGGGAGGTCTGAAAAGTTATATTTACAGCTTGGAAGAAATGATTCATAAAAATCTTTAGTTATTTTTTGGATATCAGTTGATTCTTGCGAAGGGATTTTAAATACTAACCATTTACTTTTGGGAATAGTTACTTTAGTAAAAATATCGATTGGTTTATCGTATAGAACCCAATAAGCGTTACAATATAATCTTTCTTTATCATCGTATGTAGTCATTCCATATACAACTGGACCATATTTATCATAATATTTTGATTCTATCTCTCTAAAAAATCGAGGTGCTATTTGAGAAATTTCATCATTATTTGTTGGCATTTTCAAACCATATAGTTCTTTTTCATCTAGAGATATTATTTCATATGAGATTTCTTCATTAGAAAAATCTTTTTCTTCAAAAGTTAGGATAGGAAATATTTTTAGATTAGTATTTTTAGTTACTTTACTTGGCTTGATACCATGGAATTGTTCAAAAGCGCGAGAAAATGATGTTGCATTTTCATATTGATATTTTATAGCAATTTCCATTACTTTATTATCAGGGTTAGATAAATCTTCACCAGCACAAGATAATCTTCTTTTACGGATGTATTCAGCTAAAGAAATATTTGTTAATAAAGAGAAAATACGTTGCATAGTATACGTATTTACTCCTAGAAAACGTGATAAGTGGTTATAATCAATAGGATTTTCTAAATTTTCTTCAATATATAAAATCATTTCATTTAATTGTTTATATATGTTCATTATTTCAGCTCCTCAAAAAAAGGTAAGTTTTTACTTACCATACTTTTATATTAGTTGTTTACTTGTTCTTCTTTTAGCTTTTTTAAGGCAAGCATTACTTTTTCAAGTGATACATTTTCAACAATTTTATTTTTTTCTAAAGATATTTTTACAACGTTTTCTTTGCTTTTTTTATTTTTTTCTTTTTTCATAATAGTAGTACCTCCCCCTACTTTGTTTATTTATAATTTAAGATTATCATATATTTAGATTTTTAACAATATATATAGATAAATTTATTATTATTTTAATTAAATAATAAATAATTATAATAATTTGATAATTTAATAATTGTATGTTTTTATATGAATATGATATAATTAATTTGTTAATGCCTGTGTGGCGGAATTGGTAGACGCGCTGGACTCAAAATCCAGTGGTAGTAATATCGTGTGGGTTCGAGTCCCACCACAGGCACCATTAATGTTAGTAATCGCGCACTTATAACTAGTGAAGCGTTTTTTTATTAGGGGGAAAAATAAAAATGATAGAATTCATCGAGAAAATGAATCCTTCTTTATTAAAAGTTGGAATTGTAATGGAATATTTAAGACAATTTCAAGATTGTTTATTAATAAGTGAAGAAAGAGAAAATAATAATGGTGAAATACACTTATCATCAGAAAATGAAATAGTAAAAATAATCTATGTAAAAGTTAATGATGGTAATTGGTGGAGCATATATAGATATAATGAACAAGGTATAAAATATGAACAAGTTGATGTAATAGTTTATGATACAATTCAAGAAAATGGTCTTAATATAGTAATTAGGTATTCAGGACATATTGAAGATGAAAGTTATTCTTACTTAACATGTTCTAGTTTTTCTTTTTTAGATAATAAATTTCTTAGAAGTTGGAAGAAAATTAGAGTTGTTCCAGTTCAAGAGTTAAGAGAAATACAATATTCTAATGATATGAATTTAACTGAACTTATCTTTATGGCAGATAAAAGAAGTAATAACGTAATAAAAAGAGATAATCAGAAAGATGTTAAACCTTTATCTTTAAAATTGGATAAATCATAAGTAGAAATTATTATTTATTCTTCATTTTTTAGTTCAAACAAAAATATTTAAAACTAGTCATTTTTAAATTTTAACTATATAAAGACATGTAAATATAAAAAATACTTTCAAAAAAGAAAGTATTTTTTACTTATTATAAGGTTCATAAGATATATATGATTGTTTACGATCTTTTATCCAATACCCAAATCTGCCAGTTATTTGAATTTTTTCTTCAAGAGGGATGAAATTAAGATTCTTAGTATTAACAGGTATTGCTCCTTCAGATAAAGATACTGTAATATGAGGTGTCTTTAGGACATTGGTGTTTTGTTCATCGTAATTTATATAATACTTTTTTAGTTCAGGAGATAGTTCAACTTTAAATCCACTATTTTGACCATCATTACCATATCCAATTAGATATAGGTCAAATTCTTTTCCAACAATATCATTAAATATTTCATCTTTTTCTGGATGATATTTAAAAGTACAATGTAATGAATTATTTACTTTAGATAATGATGTTGGTTCTAATGATTTAATAAATTCTGTTACTTTGGGATTAAAGAATATTCCTTCATAGCTTAACATGTTAATCAGACCTTTCTTAATAAATAAAAGTTTTAATTATGTTAATTGTATCATAATTAGAATATTATGGTAAATAAAATGAAAAAGAATGCCTTTTTTAGACATTCTCATTTTTTTATATTTTCTTTAGCTACAGTCATCATAAGTTTTATACGATTATCTTGATTGGTACTAGATGCTCCTGGATCGTAATCAATAGCTATTATATTAGCATCTTCATATAGTTCACGTATTTTACGCATTACAGATTTACCAACTATATGATTAGGTAGACAAGCAAATGGTTGAACACATATAATATTTTTTACATTTTTCTTAATAAGTTCAACCATCTCGGCAGTTAAGAACCACCCCTCACCTGTTTGATTACCGGTTGATAAAATTCCTTTTACATTGTCTGATAATTCATAAATATTAGTTAGTTCACGATATCTTGTAGATTTTAAAGCTTTTTTTACTGGTTTTTCACATAAATCTATATAATCTAAAGCTATTTTACCAAATGTTGCTGGAACTTTGCCTTTATGTAATAATTCTTCTTTTACAATATTATTATAAGCACAATATTTTACAAAACCCATAAGTTCTGGTACTACAACTTCTGCTCCTTCTGCTTCTAATTTATCTATTAAATGATTATTACCAAATGTATGATATTTTATTAATATTTCACCAACTATACCTACTTTAGGAATATTCTTGTTAATAATTTCGATGTTATTAAAATCATTTACAATATTATTAATGTTATTTTTAAATTCTGAAGTACTTCCTTTACTTACTGCTTCATAACAAATAGATTGCCATTTTTCAAGCACTTTTTTAGAACTTCCTTTATCTTTCTCATATGGATGAGTAGCAAGGAATAGTTTTTGAAGTAAGTCACCATATAAAACAGCTTGAATGGCTTTATTTACCATACTTATTGTTATTTTAAATGCTTGTTCACTTTCTAGGCCACTAAAATTAAAAGATAGAATAGATACATGATTAAGATTAGCATCTTTTAAGGCTTTTCTTATTAAACCAATATAATTTGTAGCGCGGCATCCTCCGCCAGTTTGAGTTATAATAACACTAGTATTATTTAAATCATACTTACCACTTTGTAAGGCATTTATTAATTGACCTACAACAATTATTGCAGGATAGCAGGCATCATTATTAACGTATTTTAAGCCAGTAGATACTGTTTCTTCACTACTTTCTTTTAGATATACTGCATTATATCCTTCACTATTTAATAGACTTTCAAATAATGGCATGTGTACTGGCGACATATCTGGAAATAATAAAGTATGTTTTTTATCTGTTTCTTTAAAATAATTCTTTTGATAATTGTACGTTTCATAATTATTTTGTTCTTGTCTTTTATTAGATGATGCGATTAGAGAACGAATTCTTATTTTAGCTGCTCCTAGATTATTTATTTCATCTATTTTAATAGTTGTATAAAGTTTATTGTTTTTAGATAGTATTTCTTCTGTTTGATCTGTTACGATGGCATCTAGACCGCAACCAAATGAATTTAAATTAACTAATTCCATATTGGGATGATTAGAAACGACATCGGCAGCATGATAAATACGACTGTGATAACTCCATTGATCGACAACACGTAATTTAGTTTCTAGTTTACTTAAATGACAGATAGAATCTTCACTTAGAACGGCTAGACCTAATGAATTAATCATTGTATCTATTCCGTGATTAATTTCTTTATCAAGATGATAAGGACGTCCAGCTAAAACTATGGCTTTTTCATGATGTTCGTCGATATATTTAATGAATTCTTCACCTTTTTTACGAACTTCTTCTTTAAACTTTTTCTGTTCTATAAAAGCTTTATTTACTGCTTTTTGTAATTCAGAATGTTTAAAATTATATTCTTTAAATTCATCTAATTCTAATAAACGCTTAATTAAGTTTTTCTCTTCTAATGGTAAGAAAGGATTTATAAATTTAATATTCTTTTCTTTAAGAATATCCATATTAAGCCTTATTGCTTCTGAGTAACTTTGAACTATTGGGCAATTAAAATGATTATCACTTGTTTTAAATTCTTGATTTTCGTACATTATACATGGATAAAAAATAGTTTTTACACCTTTTTCTATTAAATTAATAATATGGCCATGAACTAATTTAGCAGGATAGCATACGGATTCTGATGGCATTGATTCAATTCCTGATTCATATATACGACGATTTGAATGATCAGATAATACTACTTTAAATCCTAAATTAGTTAGTAAAGTGAACCAAAATGGATAATTTTCATACATATTTAGGACTCTTGGAATTCCTATTTCACCGCGGGGAGCATTTTCTGGAGGAGTATAATTAAATAAACGATCATATTTCCATGAATACATATTAGGTAATAATGTATTTGAACCATTATTTCCACTACCTCGTTCACATCTATTGCCTGATATAAAACTTTTATTATTAAATAAGTTTATAGTTAAATTACAATGATTTTCACATCCTTGGCAACGTGTATTAGTTGTTTTTACTTTTAAATTAGTAATTTCTGATGATGATAAGATAGAACTTTTTATATCTTGATCTTCATATTGTTTATAGTTATCAAGAGCTATTAAAGCTATACCATAAGCGCCCATTAAGCCAGCTATATCTGGTCTTATTACTTCTTTGCCTGTAATCAGCTCAAAGGCTCTTAATATAGCATCATTTTTAAATGTTCCACCTTGAACAACAATGTTTTTGCCGAGTGTCTCAATATCACGAATTTTCATTACTTTTTGAAGAGCATTTCTAATAATTGAATATGATAAGCCAGCGAAAATATCTCCCGCAGGGCGACCTTCTTTTTGAGTTTGCTTTATTTTAGAATTCATGAATACAGTACAACGTGAACCAAGGTCTATGGGATTTTGAGATTTAATAGCTTTATCAACGAAATCTGTTAATTCTATTCCTAATGATTTAGCTAAAGTTTCAATAAATGAACCACATCCAGAAGAACAAGCTTCATTGAGCATTATACTATTTAAATAGCCTTCTTTTATTTTGATATACTTCATATCTTGGCCACCAATATCTATAATACTTTCTACATTAGGTAAAAAATGTTTAGCTGCTTCATAATGAGAAATTGTTTCTACTTCACTAATATCTAAGTTAAAAGCTGTTTTTATTAATTTTTCGCCATATCCTGTTGAACCAGAACAACGAATAACTGTTTTATCAGGAAGTTTTTGATATAAATCTAAGAGCATTTCTTTAATAGTATTAACAGGGGTTCCTTTATTGGAACAATAATTTTCATATAATAAATTACCTTCGTAATCAATAGCAACTACTTTAGCTGTTGTAGAACCGGCATCTATTCCAATAAAAACGTCTCCACTATAACTTTTTATATCTTTTTTATTAACATGACTTTTATTATGTCTTTTTATAAATTCTTTATATTCTTTTTGATTAACAAACAGTGGTTTTAAGCTTTTTGACTCCTCTTCTTTAAATGAAGATAGTTGTTTTTTTATTTCTAATACTTCGTTATAAGAATATATTTTGGATTCTTCTAATGATAAAGCAGCTCCTAAAGCTACAAATAGTTCTGCATTATCAGGAATAATTATTTCATTTTCTTTTAAATCTAACGTTTTTATAAATCTATTTCTTAATTCTGGCAAATAATTTAATGGACCACCTAAGAATATTACGTTTCCTTTTATAGGTTTACCACAGGCTAAACCGCTAATTGTTTGGTTTACAACAGCTTGAAGTATTGATAAAGCAATATCTTCTTTTTTAGCACCATCATTTAAAAGAGGTTGAATATCTGTTTTGGCAAAAACTCCACAACGTGAGGCGATTGGATATATTTTTTCTCCTTTTTGTGCTAATTCATTTAAGCCTTTAGTATCAGTATTAAGAAGAATAGCCATTTGATCTAGAAAGGCACCTGTTCCGCCAGCACATGTCCCGTTCATTCTTTGTTCTATAGTGTGATCAAAGTATATTATTTTTGCATCCTCGCCACCTAATTCGATAGCAACGTCTGCAGATTTTGCATATTCATATATAGCATTTTTACAAGCTATAACTTCTTGAATAAAAGGAATTTTTAAATACTTTGATAGAGCTATTGCTCCACTTCCAGTCATATTAATTTTAAATTCTTTATCTTTAAATTTACTTAATATCTCATCAAATAAGAATTTTATTGTTCCTTTTGTATCTGAATTATGACGACGATAATCTTTAAATATTATTTCTTTTTTATTATTCATTACAACAAATTTAACTGTTGTTGAACCAACATCAATTCCTATATTTAGTACTTCCATAATGCTTCATCACCATTTTTAATTTTAGCACTATAAAAATTATGCAACAAGAAACGATTGGTCATTTTAATAATTCTTAATTTTCTGATAATTAAAGAAGATAAATAGTAAACTATTTATCTTTCCAATACCACCATTTTAGCTTTTTTTCATCTAGATTTTGTTTATTTTCAGCATAATAAATAGCCATTTTAAATAAGTATAATTGACATTTATCTACTTTAATACCTTTTTTATTACAATCTAATTCATATAATTCTTTTGGATTTTTGCCTACTAAGTCTTCAACATAATTAATTCCGATATTCTTTAATGATTCTTTAGTTTTTTTACCAACATTGGGAATTGTTGTTAGATTGGTTTTCATATAATCTTAATATTCTATTAAATCTATTTTCTCATGAAATTCTGTTGCTTGATGGTATAGTAGTTTTAATTCAAGATTATTAATCCATATTGAAGTACGATAATATATTTTATCTTGTGACTTAGTTATATAATGAACTAGATAAGTTTTTTCATCTATTTTTTTATATTCATAATTATATATTTTTATAGGTCTATCTTCAGTACATTCTAAGAGAGATTCTATGGTATCTTTTTTATAGAATAAGTAGCCACTTTTACCGCATTCGCTAAAATTATTGTCAATTATTTTTTCTAACCATTCTTTATTAGATATGTATTCTAGTTTATATAAATTTTTTTCTAAGGTTAGGATTTTTTCTTTCATATTATCACCTAATTTCATTTTAACATGAAAATAGTTAATTTAGTTAAAGACTTGCTACTTATTATTCTTTAATTCTTCTAATATTTTTTCAGCTTTACCACGATATTTAGCTTTTAAGAGTTCTGTTTCATATTGATTGTAATCTGGTATTTTATTGTTTTTTGCTAGATTAAGTTCTTCTTCAATATTATAAGGAACTCTAACAAAAGTAATAGATAAAGATGAGTGTTTTTTTGAATTTAAGTTACCTTCAACAATACAATAATGAGCTTGAGTCATTTCATTCATATCGTCTTCGTTAGAAACTGTATTAGATATCTCTAAAGTATTACCTATACTACCAACATTTACAATCGTTTTATTTTTTATCTTTTCTAAATATTGTTTATGTATATCTCCATAAAATATAATGTCTGGAATAATATTATTTTCATCTTCAAAGAGACTTAACTTTTCTTCTAATAGAGCTGTATCTAATGTTCTTTTGTTCAAATCATTTTTTGTGGCATGAAATAATCTAACGAGACTTCCACTTATGTATAAATCTTTATACATAGGTAAATTATCTAAATATTCTATTCTTTCGCTGCCTAATTTATTTCTGTACCATATAACATGATTATAGTTAAGATTAACGGCATAATCATCACAATTACCTTTAATTACTATGTCACATTTTTGACGTATTAAATCAAGTGATTCGCATGGGGATGATCCTTTTAAAACTATATCACCTAAACAATATATTTTATTAATGTTACGACTTTCAATATCTTTTAATACTGAATTTAATGCAACAATGTTAGAATGTATATCTGAAATTATAGCTATTTTATCCATATGACACCTCTTTTTTATCTATTATTTCCTACATAAATATTCTAACATATTATAATATTTATTGTTCTTTATTTACTTCAAATATTTTGGCAAAATATTCTTCTATAAAATAATTATCTTCGATTCTTTTTTCAACATAATTATTAAATGCTTCTTCATTTTTTATATCGTTATAATTAGGATATACTTCTTTTATTTTATCTTTAGTTACTTTATAACTATTAGCTGTAAAATTATATGTTATATAATCGACATTTTCAATAAGATAAAAGATTGAAATAGTGTTATATATAAGAGACTTTTCTAAGTATAAGTTCTCTTT
>DEUO01000013.1:8586-13519 GCA_002362595.1 Caryophanales bacterium UBA3260 | reverse complement strand
AAGCACTTATACGCCGACGATAGCGAATGCAAAAATAGGTAGTCGCCTTTTTTTTTGCAATAAAATATTTTAATTATATAAATTAATATTTGACTTCTAAGATAAATAGTTATAAAATAGCGATAGAAACGTTGATTAAGAGGAGTAATATATATAAATATAGTAGAGAGTTAGTGGTTGGTGAAAACTAATATATTAATATATAAGAAGACACTTAGGAGTTGATTAAAGAATACATATTTAATCCGGGAGAAACCCGTTATAACTAAAGTGATTATGTTTTACATAATAATTTGGGTGGTACCGCGGATTTTACAGTTATTCGTCCCTTGGGGATGATTAACTGTTTTTTATTTAAATAAATATAGAAAGAAGAATGAATATGGAAAAATTTAAGCATTATAATATTAATAATGTTGGTGAAACTATTACATTACAAGGATGGGTTTCAAAAGTTAGAAATTTGGGTGGATTAATATTTGTTGATTTAAGAAATAGAGCAGGTATTATGCAAGTTATTGTTAGACCAGAAAATGAAAATTATGAAATAGCTTGTGAACTTAAAAATGAATATGTAATTAAAGTAACCGGAAAGATTGTTGAAAGAGAAAGCAAAAATGAAAAGATAGAAACTGGTGAAATAGAAGTTGAAGTTGAAAACTTAGAACTTATTAACAAATCTAAAGAGATTCCTTTTGCTATTACTGATGATACTAATGCATTAGAAGACACTAGATTAAAATATAGATATTTGGATTTAAGAAGAGAAGCTTTAAAGAGTAATTTTGTTGTAAGAAATGCTATTACTTTTGCTACGAGAAAATTTTTAAATAATTTAGATTTCTTAGAAATAGAAACTCCTATATTATGTAAAAGTACACCAGAAGGAGCAAGAGATTATTTAGTACCTAGTCGTATTAATAAAGGTAAATTTTATGCACTACCTCAATCTCCTCAAATATTTAAGCAATTGTTAATGGTGTCTGGATTTGAAAGATATTTTCAAATAGCTAAATGTTTTAGAGATGAAGATTTAAGAGCGGATAGACAGCCAGAGTTTACGCAAATAGATGTTGAAATGTCTTTTGTCGACGAAAATCAAGTGATGGATTTAGGAGAAAATTTGGTTGCTAGTATTTTTAAAGATGTTAAAGGAATGGATATTAGTTTACCTTTAATGAGAATGAAATATGATGATGCAATAGATAAATATGGTTCTGATAAACCAGATTTAAGATTTGGTATGGAGATTAATGATATTACTGAATGTTTTAAAAATACAGAATTTACAGTATTTAAAGATGTTATTGAAAGGAATGGAGTTATTAATGCTATTGTTGTTAAGAATGTTGCAGATAGATATTCACGTAAAGATTTAGATAAACTTACGGATTATGTTAAAACTTATAAGGCTTCTGGACTTGCTTATTTAAAATATCAAGAAGAAGTAAGTGGTTCTATATTTAAAGTAATGAGTGAAGAAGAAGTTAATAGTGTAAGAGATACTTTACACGTTGAAATTAATGACTTAGTATTAATTGTTAGTGGAGTTTATAATGTTGTTAAGACATCTTTAGGTGCATTAAGATGTAAACTAGCTCGTGATTTAGATTTAATTAAGAAAGACGATTATAAGTTATTATGGGTTGTTGATTTTCCTTCATTTGAATGGAGTGAAGAAGAAGGAAGATATATGGCTTGTCATCATCCTTTTACATCTCCTAAGGATGAAGATGTTGATAAATTATTAACAGATAAGGCACATTGTTATAGTAAGGCTTATGATATAGTTATTAATGGTTATGAAGCAGGTGGAGGATCTATTCGTATTCATGATCAAGATGTCCAAGAAACTATGTTTAAAGCTCTAGAATTAACAGAAGAAGATATTAGAGAAAAGTTTGGTTTCTTTGTTGATGCATTAAAATATGGATGTCCTCCACACGGTGGATTTGCATTGGGATTAGATAGACTTACTATGTTACTTACAGGTACTGATAATATTCGTGATGTTATTGCATTCCCTAAAACAGCAAGTGCTACAGATTTAATGTGTGAATGTCCTAGCAATGTTGATCAAGCGCAATTAAATGAACTAGGTCTTGCAATTAAAGAAAATAAGAATAATTAAATATAAAAAGATTATGTTGTAATTAGATGTAAAGAATCTTATGATGTAATCTTTTTTTGTTTATGTAATAATTTATAAATTAAATCCTAATTTTTATTATGCTTTTTTATGTAAGTATGATATAATTTAATATAGAATAATAAAGGAGTGTTTGTAATGACTGATATGGAGACTAATTTAAGAAGTGTATTGTTTTTAGTTATTGGTATTTTACTTCTTTTATCTTTAATTATATGTATTTTTATTGTAAGTGGAGAAAGTGACTTAGTTGAAACGACGGGAACAGTTTTATCAGTTAAAGATTCAGATACTTCTAAAGGACAATATAGTGTTAATTTAGAGTATGAAGTAGATGGTAAATCTTATACTTATGAATATACAACAAGAAAAGAAGTTGAAGCAGATAGTTCTGTAAAAATATTTTATCATAAAAAGAATAAGACATCTGTACAGGCTTTTAAGACACCTAAGTTAATATTTGTATGTCCTGTTATAGGTTTAGTTATATGTACTATAGGTTTATTTGAATTGTTTAAGAATAATTCTAATAATCATAAGGATGAATATCAAACTTCAGTTATTGGAGTTGTAGGAGATACAAGACAGTTAAAGATTATTACTGATGATGTTCAAGCTCAACCATATGAAAAGACTCCTGAGGAAATAGCTGAAGCACAAGTTAAGACGATTAAAAAGAACTTAGAAAATATAAAACCGATTGAGCCAATAACTGTGGATAGAGTAGAACAACAAGGGGAAGTTCAAACTGTACAACAACAAGTGCAACAAGTTCCAGTACAATCAACTACAGTACAGCAATCTATAGCTTCTCAACCAGTAGAACAACCTGTTGCAACAATACCAACTATTCAACCACAAAAAGAATTGTCTGTACCTAAGGCTGCTGTAGTTCAAAAAGCTCCGGTTCAACCTACATTACCTACTCAAGAAGTTCGTTCAGTACAACAACAAGCACCTGTTCAACAAGTTGAACCAACATTACCAGAACAAAAAGTAGTGGAGACAGCTCCTACTATACAATCAGTTAATAGAGATAATAGTTCACAAAAAGAGATTGTTAATAAAATACAAGAAGCTGCTAAGTCTAATCCTAGTTTAGGCGAAGATGAAATAAAGAGTATGATAAAAGACGTATTAAAAGAAGTTATATCTGAAGTTAAAGTAGAAAAAGAACCAGAAAAACCTGTTGTACAAAAAAGGGTTTTGCCTAATTATTTTTATATTTCTGGAACATCTTTAATATATGAAGAACCAGGAAAAGAAGCAAAAGAAATAAGTTTAAAAACAATAAAGAGTGTTGTTAGAACAATAAATAGTGAAGGCAATGTTGTTAAATTAGTTGTATCAAATGATGAAGTAAAATGTATTCTTACAAATATGAAAAATATTGATTTAGAGCAAGTTGCAAGTTTATTACATAATAAAATGAGTATAATAGATGAGAACTTTAATGAGGTTATTGAACATAAAGAATACTAGTAAGAGGTGTTTATGAAAAGATTTGTTATATTAATATTTCTTATTATATTTTTAGTTATTTCAATATATGGTGCTGTAAGATTTTTTGGAAATGATGGAACACCAATAGATAATATGTTTAGGAAAGAAGAATATAAGGAATATAAAGCAGGAGATGCAGTTAAGTTTAATGATTCTAAATGGTATGTTATGTACGATTCTAATAAAGATTCTGATTATGTAACTGCAATAAGTGCTGATTTAGTTACTTTAGATGATGAAGGAATAAAATATGTAGTTAGTGGTATTTATGAAACTAGTGAGTTAAATAAATATCTTAAAAATGATTATGTAAAGATGTTAGGTGAAGATAAGTTAGTTGAAAAGAATGGATATAAAGTTAGATTATTTAATAAAGATGACTTAGATGTTTTATTAGATACTACTTATGATAAAGATAATGATGAGTATACAATTAATAATTGTCCTTCATATATATGTCAGACTAATACCCATCATGCAACGATGATTGATACTAATTCAAATGTCGATTTAAAAAATGTATATTTAAATATTGATGATATAGATGATCCTTTATATGATGAATATAAGTTACATTTAAAGTATTATAATATTAGTTCTACTTATGAAACTTATAGATTAAATAGTATTACTGACAATGTATCTTTAATTATAAGACCTGTTATAAATGTATATAAAAATAGTTTAGAATAATATGAATGGATGAATTATAGTGAAGAAGAAAAAACGAGTAAAAGCAAGTATTGTTGTATTGTTTGTTATTGGTTTAATACTTTATTTAACTGGGTTATTTTTTATACTAGGCTTTGGAATTAGAAATTCTTTTTTAGCAAAATTCTTTTTTAATAATCAAGTTTTGTCTAGTTCTTTTATAACAAGATTTAAAATAGCCGGTTTATTATTATTTATAATAGGATTTATTATATTTATGATAGCGATTATATCTTTATATAAAAATGATGATATTAAGGAAGATAGACTTAATTTAATTGTTGAAGGTAAAGCAGATGTTATTACAATAATTGTTTCAACATATGTAATGATATTTATGATTGTTGTATGTTTATTATATGATCAGTTGATTGGAGCTTTGCTTTTTGGAATTACAATAGTTATTCAAAGTTTAGTTAATTGGATATTAATAAAATATTATAGTAATGATTATAAAAAGAAATAAACATTTGTTAATTATATATAATTATTGTATTATATAGATATGGTGATTATATGGAAAATAAAGAAAAGAATATAATTGATAAGTTTTTAGATAGATATGAAGAT
>DEUO01000013.1:0-8301 GCA_002362595.1 Caryophanales bacterium UBA3260 | reverse complement strand
AGTTTTTAGATAGATATGAAGATATTAATAATAGTAATATAAGATATAAAAAAGTTTATCAAAGGCCTAGTAAATTTAAGTCTTTGATGGGGTTTATCTTTTCTTTATTTGTATTAATTATATTATTGTCAATGTTTGTATTTAAGTTATTATATTTAATATTAGTTATAGGTGTTATTTTAACTTCCTTATATTATGGTATTAATTTATTTACAAAAAAGGGGATAGGTTTACCAAAGAGTATACCTGTCGAAGATGAAGACAGAGAAGAATGATTGTTGTACTTTTTTTAGGAAAAGTATATAATATTTTAGAGTAGGTGATATTGTGAATATTGGAATAGATATAGATGATACTGTTACTTTTACATATGAAACTTTACTTAATTTAATTGCTCTTAAGTATGGGATGAATTTTGATAAGTTAATTAGTAAGAAACCTACATATGATATGTTTGATAGTTTATTTCCTAATTATCGCTTGTTTGTTCATGAAACATTTCCGGTAATGGCTAAAATGGTTCCTTTAAAAAGTGATGTTGTAGAGATATTAAATAAACTTCATAAGCAAGGGCATAAAATAATCTTTATTTCAGCAAGAAATAAAGAAGAATATAAAGATCCTTATAAGTTAAGTTATGAATATTTAAAAGCTAATAATGTTCCTTTTGATAAATTAATAGTTGATGTTAAAGATAAAGCTAAAGAATGTGTTTTACAACAAATAGATTTATTTATAGATGATGATCTTAGTAATTGTAAAGCTGTTAAGAATGTAGGAATAGAGACATGGCAATTTTCTAATGTATTTACTATACCTAATAATGATTTAAAAATAGTTAAGTCATGGGAAGATGTATATAAGAAAGTACAAGAAATGTATATATAAGAGTATCTTAATACTCTTTTTTTATTGTTTATGTTATGATATTTATAGATAGTAATAATTTGGGGTGAAATTATGAATGAAGGATCAAGTAATAATAATCAATTAGGGAATAATGAAGATAATCGTTTTGTGTCTTTTTCTAATGGTGTTGATAATTTGTCATTTGTTAACAATAATGTAAGTAATAATCAGGATAATAATTTACAAGGTAATCCTTTTGATAATAGTGTTAATACTGTACCTCAAAATAATCTTAATCAAATGAGTCAGGTAAGTCAAGTTAATCAGGTAAATCAGCAGGTACAACAGGTATCAATTCCACAGCCAAGTCAATTTTATCAACAAATGAGTGTAAATAATCAACAACCTATTAATAGTGGGAATGGCGGATATTTTAGAGTTGGTAATGGAATAAAGCCACCAGAAGGTAAAAGTGTATCTAGTTGGTTATTTGTTGTTATTATAATTGTATTTATAATTATAGGCGTTTTAACTTATTATCAAAGTAATAGTGAAAGTAAATTAATATGTACACAAGAAAATTCATCAGGTAATATTTCTTATGGATATAATATCGAATATAAGTTTAAAAATGAAATACTTAGAGAAGAGAATATAGAGTTCAAAGCTGAGTTAGGTCAATATTATGATTTATATATTAATGATTATGTTGAATTAGCAGAAAAAAGTTTTAAGTCTTATGAAGATAATAATTATGATATAAAGTATGAAAAGAATAAACCTATATTTAGTGTTGTTTTACATGGCTCTGGAAGAAATATGATGAATATATATAATATGAATAATTTTACAGATGTTACTTATGAATCTGTAAAATCATCAAGAGAAGAAAGTGGTTTTACTTGTAAGTAAAGGTAGTGATAATATGGATAATAATTTTAATCAAAATAGTTTTTTCCAAGAATTAGTAAATGGAAGAATATGTATAGATATATTTGGTTTATTATTAATATTTTTAGTACCTATTATTATGTATTATATATCTTGTTCTAATGTGGATGAAAGTAATGTATTATGTAGTAAGGACGATAGTAATGTAAGTTTAATTTCTTATAATATTAATATGTCTTATAATGGTTTTAATTTAAAAGAAATAGAGTATGTTTTAAATTACGATGTTAGTTCGTTAAGTAGTATTAATAAGAAAAGTTTAAGAGAAGAAGAAGTAGAATTAGGTAGGAAGTATCAAGAAGAATCTAATGTTACGTATTTTGTGTTAGAAGAAAATGGTATGATGTCTTTACATGTATATGGAGATAGTAAAGATATTGTTAAATTCTTTGATGCTAAATATGCTAGTAATAAAACTTTTTTAGTTAATAAATTAAAAGAAGATGGTTTTAGTTGTGAGGAGAAATAGATAGTATGATTATACCTTGTTTTTTACGTGATGGAGATATTATTGGAATTACAGCTTGTAGTTGTGGTGTATTAAAAAAGATAGATAAATTTGAAAAGACGCTTGTTAATTTAAAGAAAAATAGTTTTAATGTAATAGAAACTGATAATGTTAGAAAAGGTGGGGATGTAAGTAGTAGTGCTATTGTAAGAGCAAGAGAGTTAGAAAGTTTATTCTTGAATAAAAATGTTAAGATGGTAGCTGTAGCACGTGGTGGAGATTATTTATTTGATATGTTAGATATTATTGATTTTTCTATACTTGCTAATAATCATAAATGGCTAGCAGGAAGTAGTGATCCGACTAGTTTACTTTATATATTAACAACTAATTATGATATAGCTACTATTTATAGTCCTTGTAATATGACTGGTTTAGATGAGGAAGTTTTACATGATTCATATTTAAATTATTTTAAGATATTAAAAGGAAATCTTATTAAGCAATATAAGTATGATAAATGCGAGAAGGAATCTTTTAGTGATGATTTAAGTAAAAATAATGAATGGATAAATATAAATGGAGATGTAAATCAAGAAGGTATTTTAATAGGTGGATGTCTTGATGTACTTAAAGATTTAATTGGTACTAGGTTTGATAAGACGAATCAGTTTATAGAAAAGTATAGATCTGAAGGACTTATATGGTATTTTGATGTATTTGATAAGAGTAATGTTGATTTATATAATACCTTGTTACAATTTAAGTATGCTGGATGGTTTAAATATGCAAAAGCTGTATTAATTGGTAAGGTATGTATTGCGAACTCTTTTGGAGAAGCAAGTTATGAAGAATTAATTAAGAAAGCATTGGGAGATATTCCAGTTATTTATAAATTTGATGTTGGTCATGTTAAGCCTTCATTTACAATGATAAATGGAATGAAAGTAAGAGTTATAAGTAATAAATTTGAAGGTAGTTTAGAATATATTAATTAAAGATTATTAAAAAAGATTAAGATAATCTTTTTTTGTTGAATATGATTTATATAGGAGTTATAATGTTATAGTTCGGTAACGAACTAATGAGGTGAGTTGAGTGCATAATTCTTCGATAATGATTGATTTAAATGAAGTTAATATTAGTATTTTTAAAGCAGTATCTGCAAGATATAAGAGTATGGGAGTAGATGCTACACCTGTTCAAAGTAGAATAATTATGTTTTTATATGATGATGAAGAATTAAAATGTCAAAAAGATATAGAGAAGTTTATATCATGTAATAGATCTACTATTTCATCTACTTTAGATGTAATGGAAAAGAATGGATTGATTTTAAGGGTTGATTCATCTGTAGATTTTAGAAAAAAGAATATTATGTTGACAGATAAATCAATTAAGATTGCTAATATTTTAAAAAATGACAAGAAAAAGTTAGATGAATTATTATCTTTAGATATTAGTGATGAAGAGTATGCTAATTTTAGACTTACTTTGAATAAAATAAAGAATAATATAGAAAGGATATAAATATGGGAAAGTTATTTAAGAATTTAAGAAAAAAGGAAATAGTGGGTATTTTAATTGCTTTAATACTTATTGTTGTTCAAGTATGGTTAGAATTAACTATGCCTGATTATATGAGTGAAATAACAAGACTTGTGCAAACTGAAGGCAGTTTAATGAAGGATATTATTAAAGAGGGAGCATTAATGTTAGGTTGTGCTTTTGGAAGTTTAATTGCTTCAGTAATAGTTTGTTATTTAGCTGCTAATATTGCTTCTAGTTTTGCTACGACTATAAGGTCTAAAATATTTAGAAAGATTCAAGAGTTTGGTACTGAAGAGATAAAGAAATTTTCAACTAGTAGTTTAATAACTAGAACAACAAATGATGTTACACAAGTAGATATGATTATAGGCTTAGGTCTACAAATGATGGTTAAAGCTCCAATAATGGCAGTTTGGGCTGTTTTAAAGATATTAAATAAAGGATTTGAATGGAGCTTATTAACTGGAGCATGTGTTGTAATTTTACTTGCGACTGTAAGTGTAATTTTAGTAATAGTATTACCTAGATTTGAAAGAGTACAAAAATTAATAGATAGAATTAACGGAGTAACTAGAGAAAATTTAACTGGTATAAGAGTAATTAGAGCTTTTAATGCTGAAGAATTTCAACAAAATAGATTTGAAGAAGTTAATAATGATTTAACAAATCAACAATTATTTAATCAAAAAACATTTGCTGTTATGATGCCAATTATGAATTTAGTTATGCATGGCTTAACTTTAGGAATATATATTATAGGAACTATTTTGATATTAAAAGCTGGAATGATGGAAAAGATAACTTTATTTAGTAATATGGTTGTATTTTCAAGTTATGGAATGCAAGTTATAATGTCTTTTCTGATGTTAGCAATGATATTTATGATGGTTCCTAGAGCAAAGATATCTGCTCGAAGAATTAATGAAGTATTAGATGAAAATATAAGTGTTATTGATGGAACATTTACTGGTGAAACAAAAGAAAAGGGAACTGTAGAGTTTAAGAATGTAAGTTTTAAATATTCAGATGCCGATGAGTACTTATTAAAAAATATATCATTTAAAGTTGAAAAGGGAGAAACAATTGCTTTTATAGGTTCTACTGGTAGTGGTAAATCTAGTCTTATTAATTTAATTCCTAGGTTTTATGATGCTACTAAAGGAGAAGTATTAGTAGATGGTATAAATGTTAAAAAGTATAAAATAGAGAGTTTAAATAATAAGATTGGTTATGTACCACAAAAAGCAGTTATGTTTACTGGTACTGTAAGTGATAATGTATCTTATGGTGATAATGGAAAAGAAAAACCAACTATTGAAAAGATAAAGGAAGCTATAAGTGTTGCTCAAGGTACTGATTTTGTTTCCAAGATGGATGGAATGTATGAAGCACATATTGCACGTGGTGGTACTAATGTTTCTGGAGGACAAAAACAGAGATTAGCGATAGCTAGAGCGATAGCTAGAGATCCAGAGATTTATATATTTGATGATTCTTTTTCAGCATTAGATTATAAGACAGATGCAATATTAAGAAAAGAATTAAAAAAATATACTAAAGATGCAACTAGTATTATTGTTGCACAAAGAATAGGAACAATTATGAATGCGGATAAGATAATTGTTTTAGATAAAGGAGAATGTGTTGGAATAGGAACACATAAAGAATTATTAAAAAATTGTGATGTATATAAAGAAATTGCTTTATCACAATTAAGCGAGGAGGAGTTAAAAGATGCCTAGACCAGGAGGACATAGAGTTCAAGAAAAATCTAAAGATTTTTTTGGTTCAATGAAGCGATTACTTTCTAATCTTAAGACTTGGAAAACTATAATGATTGTAGCTTTAATTTTAGCAATGATAAGTGCTATTTTATCTTTAATTGCTCCAAATAAGTTGTCAGATTTTGCTGATGAAATAAGTGCTGGATTAATTCCTAAAACAGAAAAGTTTGAAGTTATAAGTGAGAAGATGTTTGCGAATTTAAAAGAAGATAAAATGTCTTCTAAGATAAATGAAATTATTACTTCTCATGACATAAGTGTCGAAGAAAAGAATGCTTTTCAAATTACTATGCAAAAAATGCAAAATGTGAGTGATGAAGAAAAAAGTACTTTAATGTTAGAGATTCCTGAATCTATATTAAAAGTATTATTTGAAGATGTAGAAGTAGATGATGTTATTATAAGTGTACAAGATCAAATTGATATGATTCACTTATTATCAGATATGGGTGATGAAACTGGTACAGAGAATGCTTTAAAGATAATGGATGAATTACCTGAGTCTGTTTATAGTGTTATAGAACCAGAAATGAATATTGATAGAATTAAGAAACTAGCTATATTTATGGGAGTGTTATATCTTGCAGGTTCATTATTTAGTTATATTCAAAGTTTATCTATGACACATGTTTCAAATAATTTTGCAAGAAAGTTAAGAACAAGTGTTAGTAGCAAAATAAATACTTTACCACTTAAGTATTTTGATACTCATGAGACTGGTGATGTTTTATCAAGAATTACAAATGATATTGATACAATAGCACAGAATTTAAATAATAGTTTATCTACTTTAGTTAGTAGTTCTACATTATTTTTAGGTTCTATTGTAATGATGTTTTATACTAATTGGGTAATGGCAATAACGGCGATTGTTTCTAGTTTAATTGGTTTCTTATTTATGTTTGGAATACTTGGTAAATCACAAAAGTATTTTAATGAGCAACAAAGAGCTTTAGGTGAATTAAATGGATATATAGAAGAAAATTATTCTGGACATAATGTAGTAAAAGCTTATAACGGAATTAGAGATTCTCTTGCTGAGTTTGAAAAGTTAAATAATGATTTATATGAAGCTAAGAGAAAAAGTATATTTTTATCAGGTACAATGCAGCCTTTAATGGGATTTATAGGTAATTTAGGTTATGTAGCTGTATGTATAGTTGGTGCGTTGTTAACAATGAATGGATATATTTCTTTTGGTGTTATTGTTGCATTTATGATATATGTAAGATTGTTTACTAATCCTTTATCACAAATTGCACAAGCTATGACAAATTTACAATCAACTGCTGCTGCTTCTGAAAGAGTATTTGAGTTCTTAGATGAAAAGGAGATGCGTGATCAAAGTAAAATTGTTCATCGTCTTGATCGTTCTAAAGTTAAAGGAAGTATTTCTTTTGATCATGTTAAATTTGGTTATGATAAAAGTCGTATGATTATTAAGGACTTTAGTGTAGATGTTAAACCAGGTCAGAAAATTGCTATAGTTGGTCCAACTGGTGCCGGTAAGACAACAATGGTTAATTTATTAATGAAGTTCTATGAAATTAATGATGGTGATATATTGATAGATGGCGTTTCAACAAAGGAGTTATCAAGAGAGAATATTCATGAATTATTCTGTATGGTTTTACAAGATACATGGTTATTTGAAGGTACTATTGGAGATAATTTACGTTTTAATAAGAAAAATGTTAGTGATGCTGAAATATTGGAAGCTTGTAAAACTGTGGGAATAGATCATTTTGTTAACACATTACCTGGAGGACTTAACGCGATGATTGGTGATACTGATACAATTAGTCAAGGTCAAAAACAATTATTTACTATTGCTCGCGGTATGCTTGAAGATGCACCATTCTTGATTTTGGATGAAGCAACAAGTAATGTAGATACAAGAACAGAAGAGTTAGTACAAAAAGCTATGGATAGATTAACAGAAGGTAGAACATCATTTATAATTGCTCATAGATTATCAACTATTAAGAATGCTGATTTAATACTTGTCATGAATGAAGGTAATATAATAGAACAAGGTAGTCATGAAGAGCTTATGGCTAAAGGCGGTTTCTATGAAAAATTATATAATAGTCAATTTGAAAAATTTAATGAAGAGGGTTAATCCTCTTTTTATTATGTTATAATTAATAAAGGTGATATGATGAAAGTAATAAGTTATGGTAATTATCAAGGTAGTAGAATATATAATGGAGATGTTATAGGTTTTGATAATGATATGTGTTTTGTAATGGATGGTTCTACTGTTTTATTTAATGATTATAAGTTTTTTGCTGAAGGTGATTTATATACTTATATGCAAATGTTAAAAAGATATTTTGTTAATGATAATAATAAAAGTATTCAAGATAATTTAAAGAATGCTATTAATTTATGTAATGATAAGATAGATGGGATAGATAAATATAAGGAATATGAATTACCTACTTATACTATTTGTGTTATTAGAGATATTGGAAAATATATAGAATATTATATTTTATGTGATACTTTGATTTCGATTTTATACAAAGATGGTAGAATAGAAAATATTGTTGATAGAAGAATAGATCCTGTTAAGGTAGTATGTCGTAATAGAAATAGAGAAATAAAAGAAATGGATATAACAGAAGAAGAAAAGAAAAAATTAATATTAGAGAATGAACAGGAGACAAGAAAAAAAGTCAATATAGAGGGTGAAGTTGTCAACAAAAAGTAGAC
>DEUO01000039.1 GCA_002362595.1 Caryophanales bacterium UBA3260 | reverse complement strand
TAATTATAATACTCTTCAAATTAAGCTTTTATTTGTCTGTAATAAAAATAGAGCTAATGTGGCTCTAATTATTATTTACATGTATAATCTTGAAGTTCTAATACTTCTTTTAATTCATTATATGTTATATCTTGATCAGTTGGTATACCTATAAAACTATCATCTTTATCTACTGTAATAAGTCTTATTCCATTATCTATTAAAACTGCTTGCATATATGGTTTTGTTCTTTTTATTTCATTAATCATAGATTGTCTTTGACTCATATATCCTTCTGGAAATATCATATCTACTGTAAATTTAATATCTTTAATTTTACTTTCTTTAACTTTGATTTCTAAGGTAGAATATTTTTTTATATCAGATGATTCGTCTGTAGATGTACAAGTTAGCTTCTTTGTATCACTACATCCAGTTAAAAATATGGAAATAAATAATATTAATAATATTTTCTTCATACTAACCTCCACTATTTATTTAAAGCAGTCATTATACTTTCTTCATCTGTAGCACCAATAATAGAATCTTTAACTTTTCCTTCTTTAAATATTATAATTGTTGGCGTTGCTTCTACTTGATATTTTGTTACAACGCTTTTATTTTCTTTTGAATCAATATTTATTGTTACTACTTTAACATCACTATTTGTTTTAGCAATATTTATTAAAGTTGGTAATAATGATATACATGGTGGGCATGAGTTTGATGTAAATTCAACAATTACAGGTTTATCTGATTCTAATACTTCACTATTAAAGTTTCCGTCTGTTACTTTAACAATACCTACACTACTTGCTTCCTCTTCTAGTTGTTTTTTATTACGATTATTAAAATAATATATACTTGTTATTCCACATAATACTACAATAAATATAGCTATTTCGATTATTAGTTTTACTTTTTTATTCATAATTATTCCTCCTATTTAATAATTCCTATTATACCTATTAAAATATTCCAAATACCACATATTAATAAAATACTTCCTGATACTTTATTTATAATATTATAATGTTTTTTTATAAAATCAAAAGTTGTTTTTAGTTTTTCTAAGAAGATAGTTGTTATGATAAATGGGATAGCTAATCCTAGGGAATATAGCAATAATAAGATTGCTCCTTTTATAATACTTCCTGTAGTACTAGCTAATATTAATGCTGATGATAAGAAAGCTCCTACACATGGGGTCCAAGATAAGGAAAATACTATACCAAATATAGTAGATGTTATAAATGTTAGGTTTTTATTATCTTTTTTAATACCTTTTGTTTTATTTAAGAATTTAATAAAGATAACTCCTAGATAGTTCAAACCGATTATTATTAGGAATAAACCAAATATTATATTCATTTGATTAGAAAATTGATGTATTAGTTTACCAAAGCTACTTGCAAAAATACCTAGTAAGATAAAAACTACGCTGAAGCCAGATACAAAGCCTATGGAGTTAATAATTGATGTTTTGGTATTTTTACTTTCGGTAGCAAAGTAAGATATATAAATAGGAATTATAGGCAATATACATGGTGAGATAAAAGAAGCAATTCCTTCAATAAAAGTTATTATGTATTCCATAAAATACTCCATTCTTTTTATAGCTATATGAATAGTTTATCACTCTTCAAAAGTTTGTTCAACAGGACTAAACAAAAAAACAAGTAAATCAAAGTAAGACCTACTTATTAACAATAAAAGATTTAATGTAATCTTATATAGAATTTTAAAGTAATATGAAATTAATCGTGTTTAGAATTGTTGCAATAAGAAATAATACTCCTGCTATTAGATTAGTATTTTCTTTTAATATCTTGTATCTACTTAAGAAAGTTATAGCGTTATATGCACAGATTAAACTTACTAGTGAGCCTGGTGAGATATCTTTAAATGTTGATATTATAACTAAAATAGTAAAGAATATTGCCATACCAATTACACCATATTTCATGGTACGTAGTTCAATTAATTCTGTAAGATTAATTATATTTTCTTCACTTTTAGAAGGAATATCTTCTTTTTTTATTTTTTCGCCTGCTAGTATTTCATTTATACTTACATCTAATATTTCACTTAGAGGTTTTAGTAAAGACATATCCATAAGGCCTAAGCCTCGTTCCCATTTTGAAACAGCATTTTTAGTAATACCTAATTTATTTGCTAAGTGTTCTTGTGTTAATTTTTTGTTTTTTCTTTGCTCAGCAATAAATTTACCAATTCGTTCTTGATTCATATTTTCCCTCTTTTCATAAAATAATTTTATTATAATAAATATATATTTTAAACATACTATTAGTTCACTTTAAGATAATTATATTATTTTAAGAAATTAAATTCCAAACTTAAATATCTTTTCTTTTATATACTTTTCTTAAATATTTTATTTCTTGATTTTGGTACTCTCCTATTACTTTTGATGACCATAAAGTAGTATCTATTTTAGGGAAGAAAGCGTCTGCTTTTGGATAAGTTGCATCAATTTCAGTTAGAATCATTTTGGTAGCTATAGTTAAGAATTCTTTGTAGATTGTTCCTCCACCTATTACATAAAAATCTGTATCTATATTTTTAGCATAGTTCAAGAAATCTTCAATACTTGAAAATGTTATAACTTCTGAAGGTAGTGATATATCACTTCTAGTTAAAACAATATGTGTTCTATTTGGTAATAATTTAGGCAATGAAAGATAAGTTTTTCTTCCCATTACTATAGGATATCCAGTAGTTGTATTCCTAAAGAATTTCATATCTTCTTTTATATGCCAGATAAGATTGTTATTAAAACCTAATTCATTATTTTTACCAATAGCAGCTATTAAAATTAAATTTTTCATATTACTTCTTCTTTTCTTTTGTTTTTTATGAGTTAATATATTATACCATAGAGATTAGAATTAAAGATTATTTTTGAACAAAAAAAGTAAATCAGGAGATCTACTTTTTTAATAAGCTAATTTATGAAAGATTATTATATATTTCTTTTATCTTAGTAATTATTTCGTCAATTTCGTTTTCGCGATTATTCATTTCATCAAAGTTTAAAGCTTTTAAGCTGAACTCATTTAAAATATCTAAGTTTAAATACTTTACTAATCCTTCTATACTCTGATGTAATTTTATCTTAGTACCATCTGGATTACCGCCACCAATATAAATAAATATAACTTTTTTATCTTTTAGTTTTTCACTTTTATACATAGGATGTAATCTATCTATGAAATTTTTAAATAATCCAGAAACGTTATCAAAATAATTTGGAATACCGAAAATAATTAACTTAGAATTAATTAAAGTTTTACTTATGTCATTAATATCATCATTTATTATACACTTATCTTTATAATGACATGCTAAACATCCTTTGCAATACTCTATTTTTTTATCTTTTAATAAAATAAGATTACTATTTTCTATATTTTCATTTATCTTTTTTAAAATATATTCTGTATTACCTGA
>DEUO01000023.1:463-3708 GCA_002362595.1 Caryophanales bacterium UBA3260 | reverse complement strand
ATAATTATTACTTAAAAAATATAGCTTTCAGTATTATCTGGATCATAAGTTATATTTGATTTTACAATTGAATAACTACTATTATCATTAGTTTTTAGATAAAATGTATTATCATAATCACCATATGTTAATTTAATAGAATCATCTATATTTTTTAAGTAATAATTATTTAATACTGCATGTTTAAATTTAATTTGATTTTGATCATTTTTTATAATATAGAATTTATCATATGAACATTCATTTTCTCTTACTCTTAATGTCTTATCTGGATTTACATTAAAGTATTTATTTGTTCCTTTAGCTCTTATATAGTAAGTTTTATTATTGTCTATATCATCAAGTATTTGACGATTATTTATTTTATTTTTTATTGGATTACTATTCTCGTCATAAACTATTTCATTAGTAATACCTGTTGGTGATATAGCTCTAATCATTCTATCAGTTACTTTATTATCATATTCAAATGTAAATTTATTACCTATAGGACTTATTGTTTGAAGCAACTGGTTATTTTTATTATATTTCATTGTAGATGTTTGTTTAGCTAAATCGGTAGCTGAAATTAGGTTCCCATTATCGTCATAAGTATATGAGTATTGCTCCAAATCTTTAAATAATGAGAAATTCGTTAAATAACAATCATTAGCTGATCCAAAACTATTAACTCTAAATTCTAAATATTCATAATCTTCTTCTGTAATAAAGTTTTCTGAGAAGAACTGCCAATTATTATTACCAACATTTAATTGTTTAGCTGGAACACAAGTTCCCATTTCTTCACTATTAACATATTTGAAAATAATAGTTGCCCATAAGCCTGGCATCAATCCATTAAAAGCTGAAGGTTCTATTGCATTATTTTTATACCAGAATGATAAGTTGAATGTATCACCTTTTTTTCCTTTAACATAGAACTTTTTAGAAGCCGATACATATTCTAGTGGTTTCATATTCATTTTTAGTGCTTTTTCATCTTCTGATATTGAAACAACTTCTGCATAGTCTTTTTTATCATTATTTGGATCTATTACCCAACCATCAAGGCCGTTACTTAAATCACCATTATTTATTAAATTATAGTAATTTGCTACATTTCCTTCTTCTAATTGAATATCATCAATAACTACTTTACCAATTTTGGTCGGTTGAATCTTTATTCTTAAGTTACTAGTTGCACTAACTTCATAATTAATAGATAGTTCATATCTTGTATATTCGTTATTAATATCACTTATTGATAGTATTTCTTCTTTATTATTATAAGATAAAGAAATGTTTAAAGGAACTTCATTTTTTACATATAAACTAAATGTATAATCTTTACCCTTTTCAACATGAACATCTTTATAAAGATAACTATTTATATTATTACTTACTATTTTTAAAGCATTAACTCCACTTTTTGAATCTTCAACGATACTTGAAATAATTGAGGAATTTGATGACGTAAATGGATTTGTATTATCTTCAAAAGAAGAATCTTCTATTAAGTTATTAACATATTTTATTAATGATTTATCTGTTAATAGTTTATTAACATTATCGTTTTCTGGAGAACCAAAAGTATAAGTTTTACCATAAGCATTTTTTAATTTTTGTGTTTCATCTAAATTAGTTATCCCTACTACATTACCATAATTATTAAATATATAAGTGTTTATATCTCCTTTTCTATCTATTACTTTAGTATCAGATAATTGATAATCAAAAGTTAGATAATTTCCTTCTTCTCCATTACTACCAATTTCTGTTACTTTAGATACTTTATTTATTTTATCATTTAGATATTCGTATTTTAAAGTTATTCCAGAAGGACTTATGATTTTATCTATTTCTTTACTATTATAAGTAATTGTCTCTGTATTTCCTAAACTAGTAATACTTGTAAGAAGATTATTAGTTAAATTAACTTCAGTGGTCTTATATGGACTTATAAATGTAATTTTATTATTAGTATATGTAATTGTTATTTCTTTATTTGTTGAATCTATTACTTTATTTATTCTATTTTTAGTATCATATTCTATTGTAATAGTTTTACCATTAGTATCTTTAATTAGAGTTAAGTAGTATTTATTGTTTCCTTTGTTTTCAAATTCATAATGATTTTGATTTTTATCTTCCATAATATATTTAGAGGCTTCAAGTCTTAATTTTAAATCTAATCCATCTTCATCTTTATAATAATCTTCATTATTTAATTTATAGAAATAATGAATTCCTCCATCTTCATCTGTATAAGCAAGAGGATTGTTTTCATAATTTGTATTTTCGACAAATTGCATTAAGTTTGGTTTTACTCCTAAACCATAACCATAATCATTATTTAACATAATATCATATGTATTATAAGCTAAGTAAATATTAGCTGGTAGAGGTCCTCCTACTGTATTTGCAACTTCAAATGTACTTGTTAAATTGCCTGTATAATTAGATATATATGAATTTCCGAAGAAATGCTCTTGTTGGGAATAAGAGAAATAGTTTTCTATACCATTATAATTTTTATATGTTATTTCAATTAATGGTTTAGGATTTTCTCCTGTATATTCTGCATCATTAGAGGCAAACATAGCAATTTCTTTAGTATTTTTAAATTTGTCTTCGTCATATAGCTTAAGCATTAAGCCAAAGTTAGTTTTAATATCATTATACCAATCTTTAACTAAATTTGTAACTTTAGCATAATCATTAATTTCTAATGTTAGACCTGATGTAGCATTATATTTAGGAAAATTAAAGTAATCTTCTATTTCAGGGCTGTATTCATTACTCATATCATCCCATTTAGCTTTTTCTTCAGTCCAATCTTTTGTTACTTTATGAACAGCTATAACAGCGTTATCATTGAAATCTATTGGTGATATATAATAGGCACCAAGTCTTAATCTAGCATCAACTAATTTGTAACTAGCAGGTATTGGAGGAAGATTAAACTTTAATAATGTTCTATATATGTAATTATTATCTACACCAACTAATAGGTATCCTTTATTATATGTTGTTGTATTATTATCGCCATTATAAATAAATGTATTGATCACATTAGATAAATTTTCTTTATCATTTACTGTTGGATCAATTATAACAGGATATTGCCTATTTTTATCATTTAACCATTCTTTATCTAAGATAACTGTTAATTCATAATTATCTTTATTTTTATTTAAAATGTACTTAATGTTATCAGAGATATCTTTATTAGAATCTATCATAAATGGTTTTTCTATTGTAAAGAC
>DEUO01000023.1:0-169 GCA_002362595.1 Caryophanales bacterium UBA3260 | reverse complement strand
CTATTGTAAAGACTTCTTTATTTTTATCTTTAATAATAATATTATCTTTTTCTAATTCTAATTTTAAATCTGTTTTAAATATAAATTTTAAGTCATTTAATTTTGTTTTTTTATTTAAAATTATTTTTTCTTTTAGTTTATTAGGATGTATTTCATATAATATATCTAC
>DEUO01000033.1:6840-14870 GCA_002362595.1 Caryophanales bacterium UBA3260 | reverse complement strand
GTTTATAACTATTATTTTATTAAAAGTATTTAACATATTATTCTTTAATTCTAAATTAATATTATCTATTACTTCTCCCTTAATATTAACTATTATATTCTGTAATTTGTATTCTTTATTATCTCTATATCTTAATATTTTATAATCTTCTAAATAAACGTAATCTTTATTATTATCTATCTTTTCTAATACAAAATTATCTTTTTCTTCTATATTATTGTTCTCTTCTTTATGTCCACAGCCTGTTAATAAAATAATAGTTATAAACAATATAAATAATTTTTTCATACTACCACCATCTTTATTATACCACAATAAAAACAGTTCCTCAGAACTGTCTTATTATTTACTAGCTTTTTTACTTTTATTTTTCTTTGCTACTAATTTAACTTTAACTCCTCTAACTGCGCTAAATTGTTTTTTAACACCTTCTGGTAAGTTTGCTTTATATGTTCTCATAATGCACCTCCTCATTAACAACTAAACAATTATAACATGTATTATACTAAAAATACACTAATTTTCAAGTTAAAAAAGAAATTTAACAATCGAAAAAGAAATTGCAATAAATACTATTGGTATTATTATTACACATCCTTGTGATATATAGCTCTTCTTTTTCTTCCATACATCTATTATCATATAAACATAAAATATAATTAATCCAATAAATATTATAATTGAACTTAATTTACTTAATTTATTTACTAATAAAATTGGATATACTATAAAAAAGAATATTAAGTATATTATTGAAAAAACAAAAAACCTTCCATAGATAACCTTTATTTCATCAGGAATACTAGCTTTCATCTCTTTTTTAAATTTATCCAGTTCTTTATTTTTATGTTTTACCTTCATTACTTATGTATCTCCGTATAAGCTTCTCTTACTGCTTTAGCAAGTTGATCTGCACATGATGTATCTCTCATACCACATTGATTGCCTAATAATTTATCTTCAATATAATCAACAGTTTGACCTTCTAATAACTTAGATATAGCTTTTAAATTACCATTACATCCACCTTTAAAACTTATATTAGATATAATATTACCATCAATATTAAACTTTATTTCAGAAGAACATGTTCCACTAGTTTTATATGTATATTCCATTACTTCATCACCTAATAAAATTATATCAAACAATATTACCAAATCAAGAGAATAATAAAAAATTAGTAAACTAAATTACTAATTCTTATTCATATAAATCTTCAATTATTTCCTTTAATTTATTTATTTGAGTATCACCTTTTTTAAAAGTTCCATAAAATTCATAACGAATGTTCTTATATACAAACATAGCATATATTTCATCATTTTCTCTATCTTTACATCCTTCATAATCACAAGGAAAATCATAAATAATTACATCTGTATCTAAATTATTACTATGATACTCTTCTATTACATTTTTACCTGCTGCTACATTCATTTCTTCTAGATAGCTCATTATTGTTGATTCTTCAGCCTTATCAGAAATCATTTTAACACTCATACTAAATCCATAATCATGTCCATATTCATCTGGTCTATAAAAATCAAACCATCTTAAATATACTCTTTCTACACGTCCTTTATTTTCACTATCCCATACCTTATTAGTTATAAATTCACATTTAAGTTCATTAGTAGTTACATCATCATACTTTAATATCTTAACTCCAAGCTTATCTTCTACCTTATTTATAGTAGTATCAAACTCTTTATCTGCTAACCAACTACTTAAATTTTTAAAACTAACACCATTAACTTCTTCATACATTTGATATCTATTGCCTTCTTTATCAACAACAGCACCTCTATCAAATATTCTTGCTAATAAACTATCTATAGCATCAGCATTAACACTTCCTACAAAAACTAAAAGTGAAACTATAATTCCTATAGTAAAAGCTAACCTATAATTCTTTCTTTTACTTTCCACAGTTTTATTTAAAATACTCTTTTCCACATACTCAGGAATAACAATCTTATTATAAGACTCTTTTATCTTTCTATTCATTATATCTCCTCCTTTAAAATATTTCTTAACATATCTCTTGCTCTAGACAAATTAGTTTTAACCGTATTTTCATTCATCTTTAATACTTCAGCTATTTCTTTTATCTTATAATTCTCATAATAATATAGATAAATAACTAATTTATACTTCTTAGGTAATTCCATAATACAAGATAAAATATCATTATCTTTTAAATCTATACTAATATTATTCTCTTTATCAGTAATAGAAGTAATCCTTTTATACCAAGATGATAGAAATAATGATTTACATTCATTTATAGTTACTTTAATTAACCATTTCTTAACACTAATATCACTATCAAATTTATCCATCTTTCTATAAAGCTTAATAAACACAGATTGTGTAATATCATCTGAATAACTAATATTATTTGTATAACTGTAAGCTAATCTATAAATATCATTTTTAAATAAGTTAAATAAATATATAAATTCTTCATCCATATTTATTCCTCCTTTAAAGTGCACTCATAATAATAACTATAATAATTATAAAAAAGTTTCACATTAATTAAATATTACCATATTTTGTAAAATTTATATTGCTCTATGATATAATATACAAAAGAAAAGAGGTCACATTATGTTAGTAAAATCTACTGCTATTCAAAGATTATTAAGAGAAAATCCAATGCTAGGTGAAAGAAGATTTGGTTTACCATATATCGGTGCAAGATTAGATAAAGAAGAATTTAATCCTACTGTTCAAGAAATAGCTGATGCTATAGATTTTTACGGTTATGAAGTTCGTGATAATGACATTGTAACTAAAAAAGATATTGACTTAGGTGGTGGAAATCCTGCTAAATATATTCCATTTCCTTCTTCTATTGATGAAATGGTAAAATCACTACAAAAAGGCGAAATGTTCAAATATCCTTATACCGAAGGTGATGACTCTATAAGAAAAGAATTACTAGAATACATTGAACAAGAAGGATTCATTAATACTGAACCTTATACTTATCCAGATATAGATGATAAAGGTTTATCCATTCATAATATTACTTTCTTACCATCTACTTCCATTACCTTTAATATAATAATTAATATTATTTCTAAACCAGGAGATGTTATCTTAATACCTGGGCCTAGTTATGGTTTATTTACTATTCGTGCTGAAAGAGCTGGTGCTGAAGTAGAAATACTTCCATTAGAAAAAGAAGATGACTTCCTAGTTAATCCTGATAAACTAGCAGCAACTATTGATGAAATAAATCATAGCCTACAACGTGTTTATAATAGAAGACATGGTTATGTACCAAGAGTTGTTGCATTCCTAAATGCTAACCCAAATAATCCTACTGGTCGTGTGATGGGTGAAAATGAAACAGAAAGATTAACTAAAATAAGTCAAGTATGTCTTGAAAGAGGCGTCTTCGTTATAGATGATATGGTATATCGTGATATAACATACGATGAAAACAACCTAGCTAAACCAATTGCTACTATTCCTGGTATGTTTAGAAACACTATTACATTATTTGGTCTATCAAAAAGTTATGGTATGGCTTCATTACGTGCTGGATTCCTAATAGCTGATGAAATTATAATACGGGAAGTTATAAACCGTATCTTCCAAGAAATGGATTCATCTCCAGATATCGTAGGTCGAGCCTTAGTCGGCGCATTTAATGCTCGTCCCGAAAGAAAAGAAATCTATAATAACTATTTCCGACCATTACGTGAAATATATCAATTTAGATTTAATATATTAAAAACATTCATTGAAGGAATAGATTCAATAAAAGATAAAAAGACTAAAGAGAAAGTACAAGAAACAATAAAAAAATATACTACAGATGAAAAAACATTAAATAATATCTTAAAAGGAATGCCATATACCAAATTTCCTAAAGGAAATAAAAACCTTGAACCAGAAGCAGGATTCTTTGCTATTCTTGATTTTACAGAAGTAAAAGGTAAATCATACCATGGAAATATCATTAAAACAGAAAAAGACCTACTTGAATTTTTCTATCGTACCAATCGTTTACGTTTCCTAATTGGTCAATCAATCAGTTGGCCATATCAAAAAGAACTAATTGGTCGTATAACATTTGCTATGGAAGAAGACGAATTAATTAGTGCATTAACATTAATGAACGAATCTCTACAACAACTAGTCCTAGAAAATTCATATGAAATTAGGTACAATCGTTTAGAAGATCAAGAACAAATGGCTCATATCAAAGTTGATAGTTGGAATGAAACATATAAAGGAATAATTGATGATGACTACTTAGCATCTTTAGATTACCAAATACAAACAGATAGATATATCGAATCATTTGATGAATATAAATATAATGTATTAGTAGCCATCGAAAAAGAAACAAACAAAGTAATTGGATATAGTTGCTTTAGTACAACACAAAATGAATTTATACCAAGTTCCGATTGTGAACTAGTAAGTTTATACCTTGCTCCAGGATATACCGGTAAAGGTATAGGAAACTCTCTATTTAGAGAAACAATAAAAATATTAAAAGGTTACAACAAAAGAAACATGATAATATGGTGTATAAAAGAAAACAAAAATGCTATTAAATTCTACCAAAAACTAGGTGGAAATAAAATAACAGAAAAATATGCTAAAATAGGATCACGTGTATACCCTGAATATGGATTTATGTTTGATATAACTAAATTTGATAAATAATACAATAAAATGTATTATTTTTTCTTTACATAAAAATAAAAATCATTATAATAAAACGCACAGGTGATAATATGAACAAATTAATACTAATAAATATTTTAAAAGATACAATAAATGCTTATTTAAAAAATGAACTAGATACAGATAAATTTACTGAAATAATTAATAATCAAAAAAATGTTCCATTAACAGAAGATAAAATATCATATAATGAAGCAGAAGTCTTTGCTTTTATCTTCACTAATATTCCATACTATAAAATACTAATAACACTAACATTTCTTAATCTAAAATTAAAACAAATAGCTAAAACAGGTAATCTTAAATGCATAGCAGATTTAATAGAAGCTTATCTATCAGATTTATTTAATAGTATTAATGCAAGAATAAATACCGAAATAAATGCTCATATAATAGAATTACTTAGTTTATTCTATAGAAATGATAAATTAGATAAAGATAAAGTATTTAAATTACTAAACCGCAATATTATTAATCCATATTCATTAGCAAGTATGGAAACAGCAGAACAAATTAATTATGAACAAGAAACTATCTTCCCAGAGCAAAAAGATAAAACTGCTTTAAGAGAAAAAATATCTCGTGCTAACTATAATAAGAAAAATAGTGTTGATCGTTCTATTACTAAAATTATAGAAAGATATTATGATGAAAATTTATATCGTAGATTCTTAGATGAACTAAATACTATATTTGCTTCTTATGATAAACCAAACAAAGAAGATATTGATATGCTAAAAGACGAAATTATTAGCAACCTACGTATAGCTTACGAAAAGGCTCAGAAGAAATGGAATGAACCTAAAATGATTGATGAAAATCAATTAACATTAAATCTCAATTAAAAAGAAAGCTTCATGCTTTCTTTTTATAATTCTATAGAATATAATCTTCCATATCCGCTTTCATCATTCTTTAATACATCTTTTATATATTTAAATCCTAACTTTTCATAAAATATAGGAGCCTTATCTGTCCATAAATAAACCTTATTAAAACCTAAATTCTTAAGTTCCCTTTTAGCTAGTTCAATTAATCTTCTTCCATTGCCACATCCTCTATAAGAATCAAATATCATAACATCAGATATCCATGGATTAAATTCTGGATAATTAATTAAACATTGATCTTTTAATACACAAAATCCTATTAAATTATCATTATCGTACATTGCAATACCATAAGGAATACTAGTATCATCTGTATATATATTATTAAACTTATTACTAGTATCAGAAAAATCCATAGAATCACTATATTGTGACCAATGACTATAATGTTTATTAATTATCCTATCTAAATCTTCTTTACTTATTTCACTAAACTTCTTTACTTCCATTATTAATTTTCCAATCTTTAATAATCTCTTCTATACATTTAACTAACGACATATCATCGTCATATTCATAAAATTTATCAGATAAACATTTTAAAGAACTTCCTAATTTACTTCCCTTTTTATATACATAATAAATAGGTACATTATCATCAAAAGCCCAACCTAATTCTATTCCCAAACCAGTAGCTTTCTCACTTACATCTGCAATAAAAATATCTATATCTTTATAAAAATCTCTTCCATTATATGCACTTTTATCTTTTTCATGTGGCAATATAATATTAAGTTTATCTAAACTCTCATTATTTCTAACTACTTTATAAATTACATTTTCATAATCGATATTCTTTGAATGTCCAAAATATATTTTCATAACTACTCTAAGCTAAAATCATATTTAGCTTGTACACTTCTCCTATCATCTTTATCCTCATCAACATGTATTTCTACTCCACCCATTTTCTTATAAAATTCACGTGCTCGATTATTATACTTATTAGCAGATACAACAAACTTCTTAAAACCTTTTCTTTTCATATTATCTTTAGCTAACATAAAACACATTGTACCTATTCCTTCACCTTGATATTCTTTTAAAATATAAAGCATACCTAACTCTACCTCGTAATCATTATAAGGATGTAATATCTTACCGCAACTCATAAAACCCACTATTTTATCTTCTACAATAACTACATACAAATCACTATCTTCATCTTCTATAATAGATAAAAATGTATTAGCTGTCTTCTCATAATCAAAATTATCTATTATATTATCATCATAAATACCACGATAAGTACTATCCCAACATTTCTGTTTTACTTTAGCTATTTCTAATACTTCATCTTTCTTAGCTAACCTTATATCAACATTCATCTTCTTCGCTCCTAAACATTGCAAGAACATCACTAAATCTTTCATTATTTTGTGGATTACTAGCTGCTGCTTTATGTCCTTTACCACCAAAATATACTGCAACTTTTGAAGCATCTACATCATGTACTAATCTATATGATACAGTCTCTGTATCAAGCATTATCATACCTACCATATCTATATCATATTTATTATTTAACATAACAACTTCATTAATATCATTACGATACTTATAATAACATTTTACATAACCTATTCTATACTTAGTACCATCAATTACTACTTCATATATTTTCATTTCATCAATAATACTATTTATTTCTTTTTCTAACGTCTCATCAAACTTCTTAATAATATCAAGTTCTTCTTTATTAAAAGATATACCATTATTTTCATTTATAATTCTAGACATAATCTTTATGTATTCTTCATATCCTAGTACTTCAAATATAATATGTAACATTCTAGCTTTAGGATTATTATATTTATTCTTCCATTCCCAAGTATCATATTGTCTTGTTAATTCAACTAATTCATCTAAAGTATCATTTCTATCAAGTAACTTATGATTCAATAAATATTCATAAAACAAACTAGTACCAGACGTCTTACCTTTATCATTCTCTACTATAATATTAACAAAATCATACTTATTATTTCCCTCTTCTATTTCTGATTTGTGATGATCTAATACAACTAATTTATCTTTTAATCTTATATCTTCACTAATACTTTTAAGTAATGGTTCTTTAATACATACATCTGTTACAAATACATAATCATAACCATATATAGTTCCATCATTTATTTTAGCACCTACTTTTTCATTTACTTCAAAAGTTTTTACTGTAACATATGTTAAATCTCTAAAAGCTTTTTTAGCAAGTAAAACACTACCTAATCCATCTATATCCTGTTCATGTGTAAATAATAATACTTTCATAAATACCTCCTAATTTAACTTACTTATATAATTATATAAAGATGAACCAATACTATAATCTAATTTAAAACATTCATCTATAATACCTAAATTAGAAAAATACTCATATTCCTTAGAATCTTTACTATCAGATAATAAAATACTTTTGCCACC
>DEUO01000033.1:0-6605 GCA_002362595.1 Caryophanales bacterium UBA3260 | reverse complement strand
TAAAATACTTTTGCCACCATTATTATGAACATACTCAAATGCATCTTTATCTGTTAATCCATCTCCAATATAAACTACATCCTTTACATCTTTTTTATTTATATTACATATTTCTTTAATAGCTTCTATCTTTTCCCTATCATTCATTAATATATCTATTTCATCATATAAACCATTCTTTACTTTAAAAGTACTTCCATAAACGCCATCTATATATTTAAAAACAGGTGTTTCTAAAATATATTCTTTAAAACCAGCCGTAACTATATAATGCTTTAAACTTGTCTTATTAGAATTTAATTCCGCTAAATACTCTAAAACACCCTTATTTAATGTTACTTTATCTGCCCCTAAGCATACTGTATCTTTATTATATAAAAGATTATTCTCTTTTAAATATCTTCTATATATAATAAAATAAGCTTCATATAATGATACTTTCTTTTTATCCATTACTTCTTTAGCATCTCTTACAATAATATCTTCATTAACATTACATACATTAAATACTTCATATTTAGGCTGTGGATAAGGAGTTATAGTTCCGTCAAAATCATATATTATTATCATTAATATCTTCCTTTCTAACATACTTCATAAAATACCTAGATTCTGTTTCTTCTTCTATATTAAAACCTAGCCCCTTATAAAGCCTTAAAGCTTTTTCATTCATCTTATATACCCATAAATAAACAACAATATGTTGTTTTAAAATATCTTCAATTATCTTCCTTCCTATTCCTTTACATCTATAATTTTCTATAATATATATTTCATCAAGTATCTTCCCATTATCATAATCATCTACCAAATATGCCCCTATCTTTTCACTATCAACCATAATAACTTTATACTTATCTATACACTTCTTTACTTCTTCATTAACATATTTATCTATTCTATTCTTTTCTTCCTTATCAAGTTCACCAGCATATTCATATATTGTTGATAATTTATAATTTATTAACATATCTATATCATCAAAAGAAGCATTTACTAACTTATATTCTATTTTATCTTTAATATTGGTTTCCAAATCTCCCCGACCTTACCTTTCAATACACCACAATATACAGAATAATCTTTCATATCTAAATGATTAGCTATCTCTTGATATGTATTTAATGCTGTATTAATAACTCTCTCATCATATTTAAATTCACCTGTATAATAAACAATATCTCCATTATAAGCATATCCACGTACCAAAGAATCATATATATCTTTACTTATTCCTAATTCCTTACACCACTCAAAATGACTCAAAGTAGAATTTTTTAAATACTTTATCTCATCTCCAAGAATTAAAAAAGCTACTCTTTTCGTATGAAAAATCTCTTCATTCATAAAAACATCTCCATTAATTTAATTATAACAAAAAAAGAAACTAAATAACTTAATTTCTTTCTATAAAACCGCAAGTAGTATCAACTATTCCCTGTTTCTGTTCAAATTCTCTTGTAGTATGAGCAACATTAGCTGTTAATTCATCTAAATTATGTCTAGAACTATCAACATAATCTAATATTCTATTAGAACTATCTTTATAACTATTAGAAACAACACTTATCATCTCATCATACTTACCAACTAGTTCATTTATTCTTCTTGCTAAATTACTATCTTTATTTACAATAATATGGTTTAAATTATTAAGACAAGAAATTATTATTTTATACTGACTAACTAAAGATTCAGCATATACTTTTAAATTATTAGCTTGTTTTTCTGCTTCCATAAAATTCATAACTAACTTACCTGACTTTCATTAATAACTTCACTTTCATTAATAAGTATTTTTATTTCATTTAATACTAAATTCGTCTCATCATATAAATCACTAACTTTTTTATTAATACTATTAATTTTCTCACATTCATTAGTACCAAAATTTATTCCTTGAAATAGTTCGCCAAAACTATTACATACTTTATTTAATTTATCTACTTCTATATTAGTTAATTCTTGTGATAACTTATAAGATTCACTAGTTAATCTTTCTTTTTCTAATCCTGTTAATCTAACCATAAAATCTCCTCTATTTCCCATAATTTCATTATATAACACGCTAAAATCTTTTACAAGATAAACAAAAACTGGGAAATCCCAGTATTGTAATTATAATTCTTTTACAGAAGCACTAATTTTATTAACACTAGTTATTAATCCTTCTAAGTTCTGTAATAAGTTCATTGCATATGTTGCAAGACTATAAGATACATCTTTATAAATCTTACCTGCTTTTGTTTTATAAGATTCAATAGAAGCTCTTAAATCTTTTATTTGTGAAACTAATTCTGGACTATAATTGTTCATCATTCTACTCATATTATCTAAACGATTCATTATAATATCCAATATTTTATTTAATTGTGCTAATTGTTCATCAACTCTTTGTGATTGTCTACTTAATTCCTCAGGTACTGTTGCACCTTTAGTTCTTGATGCTGCCATTTATACCACTATTCCTTTCTATTTTATAATTGTTGATTATTATTTCTTTCTTGTTGATCACAGAATCCTAAAACTGATCTTTCTAAATTTTGAAGACAAGTCCATAATTCACTTAATACATTTCCAGCTTGTTCTGCTTTACTTGATAATTCGCCACCAAAAGCTGTACCTGTTAAATTAAGTTCATCGATAGTTTTTCTTACATAATCAAATGAATTCTTAATGTCATGTAAGTTATTACCATTACCATCTACAGTATTATCACGAAACTTAGCGAATTCCTCACAATATCCTCTTAAACGTTCAATATCTTGTTCAGTCATTTTACAATGCTCCTCTCTATTATCAATATTATTTTAACACAATATATTATCATTAACAACAAAAGAAGAAACTAGCAATGTCTAGCAAATGCCTAGCTTCTTCTTTCCATAACTATTTCTTCATATCCAGTATTATTATCTAATTCTCTATTAAAAATATAATCATCTAATTCATATATTACAACTTCACACGTCGTATCTACTATTGTTCCATCCTTTAAATGTCCACCTATTGTATTACCTTTATTATCAGATACAGATATATGTATATGACAATCATCTTTAGATAAGGTACCAGTAATACTTACTATTTCATAGCATTCCTCTCTATCAATATACTCTTTAGCTTCCGCTAAACGAATATGTAAATGCTTAATACATCCTACAGCACACAAAATAACTCCAGCTTCTATCTTATTATTCTTACAATATAATAATATCTCTTTCTTTAAATCTTGTCCTCTAACTAATCTAAAACAATGTTCCATAACTAATACCTATCTTTCTTTAAAAATAATATAAATATTATATCATCTATATATTAGTTATTGATACTATTTCTATTTGATTAGATATTAAATCAATATCATTATTAATATTTTCTATTAAATCTGTTGTTAAATATTTCTTAAAATCATCTGCAAAAGTAACTACTACATTATCTCCATCTTTAGCTGTTAATATAGCAGCTATTAAATTCGCTCCACTAGATATTCCAACACCTAATCCATACTTTTTAGCAAGAATTCTTGTCATATTTATTGCATCTTCATCATCAATAGTAATAACTTCATCTATTATATTTCTATCTACTATACTTGGTATAAAATCATCTCCTATACCTTCTATTCTATGTGTACCATCATTTATCCCTTTACTCATAATTGGCATTTGTTTTGGCTCTAACGCAACAATTCTTGCATCTTTATTAAACTCTTTTACTCTTTTAGCAATCCCCATTAAAGTACCACCCGTTCCTATTCCACTAACAAATAAATCTATTCTAGGAACTTCATTAACTATTTCTAAACCAGTAGTACTATAATGTGCTTCTATATTCTTAATATTATCAAACTGATTAGGTCTAAAGCCATTAATATCTTTAGCTAGCTTATCAGCTCTTCTAATAGCTTCCTTAAATCCCCCTTCTTCTCTAGATACTAAATATACTTTAGCACCATATAATTTCATAATAGCTATTCTTTCTTTACTTGCCCAATCTGGCATAAAAATATGTACATCATGTCCAAAATAAGCTCCTATTGCTGCAAAAGATATTCCGGTATTACCACTAGTAGCTTCAACAATTGGTTGTCCTCTCTTTAAACTTCCATCCTTATATGACTTATTAATAATATAATAAGCTAATCTATCTTTAATACTTCCTGTATAATTATAAAATTCTAATTTAGCAAATACATTTACTAACTTCTCTTTATATTTAACTTTTATTTCTATCATAGGTGTATTACCTATTAATTTTTCTATATTCATCATTATCCTTCTTTCTATTTAATATATGTAAACAAGGACAACATCGTATAGTATTAACAAATTTTTTAAACATATAAAAAGACCTCCTTAATAACAAGTGTCAAACTCATTACTAAGAAAGCCGTAATATATTCTAAAGTATTATGAGTTTACACGAAAAAAAGATTTTATATTACAGCAACAACAATTAATAATAATTCTTTTTTTCATATAAATCTCTCCCATAAATAAATTATACCACTATTATTCTCAAACTGCACTCTCTAATAGAAAATTTACTGAAATTTAATCACTACAATTCTTGATGATTTAATTCTTATATATTCATTAGAAGATTCCTCCCTATTAACATATTCATATTTATAAGTACTTCCAACATGCCAATTTTCTCTTAGCTTTTCTTTAGAATTTTCAGATATTTCTTCAATAACATTTGAAGATAAACCTAAACTTTTTAAATTAATTAAACTCTCATTATAAATAATAAAATCTTCATCACTAAAATATCTATAAGCAATAGCTAATCCTTTTAAAGCACCACTTTTTTTATGAATAAATTCTATATCAGCAATAATTTTATTACTATGAATATCAACAATAATATATTTTGTATTATATTCTCCATATTCAAAAACAGTATAAGATTTAGCAAATTTAATATCTTTTATATCTCTACTATTTAATACTTGATTATATTCTTCAATTATATTATTAGAACTTTTTAATACATTACTTGGTATTTCATCATCACTTAATTTTTGATCATTTCTTCTTTCAAATTCTCTTAAGTCGTTAAAAGGATCATATGGACTATATAAATAATTATTAAATAATATAAGTCCAATAATAGAAAAAGAAATTGCAATTATTAAAATTAAATTAATTATTAAAAGTTTTTTTATACTCACTAGTATCACCATTTTCATTATAACATGTTTAGAAAATAAATCGCTCTATTTTAATGAAAACATTCTCTATATATGATAAAATAATCTTATAACAAACATTAAAACAGAGATGATAATATGAATGAAAAAGAGACAAAAAATTTAAAAGTAATAAAAGGACTTAAATATTTTTTACAAATTACTATTATATTACAAGGAGTAATACTTTTTTATTTAGCATTTATTTTAATTTATAAAATTATAGACTACAAATATTTAGGCGAAACACAATATTTCTGGCAAAAAAACACAAAATGTATCCACAGCTATGGATGTCAATGTCCAAAAGGTGGCAAAAATTGTACTTGTATATATTACGACGATGAAAATAGCAGAGAAGAAAAAGTACAATGTAGACCAGTAATCACCTATAAATAATTACTTTCTTATAATACTATATTTTTTACAAAGATTGATAAAATTAAAATTAAAACAGGAACTATAAAAAGTAATAATATTTTATTAAGTGTAATATAAATTATCTTTAACTTTGAATATCCCAAATAATGATATAAATCATTATTTTTCTTTTCGTCAATTAATATATTAAAAATAGAAATAATACTCAATATAATAAATAATATCTCAACTAACTTTATAAAAATATTAAATAAAAATAAAACATCATCATAATTCATACTATCAATTCTATATTCTTCTATATTAATTTCTACATGATATTTATCAGATAAATCCTTAATAGTTTTATCTTTATCAACCCAACTTTTAGGTTTTATAAAATAATAAAATTCATTGTCTTTTTCTTCTAAAAATTTATATAACTTATCATCATTAATAATATTAAGCCTATTAACAGAAGAATAATTAATAGTATATTCATCTATAAAGCACTGTAAAGAAACATCACTATCTCCTTGTATAATAGGTTTATTTTCAGTTATAAAAACATTAGTTAATTTATTATTACATTCAACTAATAAAGCTTTATTATATTCATTTACATTATTTTCTTTACTTAAATCAATATTGTCCTTTGAAACAAAATAGATAAATGAATTTGGATAAGCTTCATTACCTTTAATTGTTAAAAAGTCTTTTGTTAAAATTAAAAAAGAAAAAACTATTCCTAAAATAAGAAATAACCATAAATATATTTTAGTAACTTTCTTTTTTAAAAAACTTTTATAAATAACATTCATATATATCACTACTTTTCTAATAGCGTTTGAATATTAAAACTAAATAATCTTTTTATTTTAGATTTAACAATCCCTACTATAATAATACTAAAGAAAACTATTGATAAAATTATTAAAATATAAGGAAAATTCAAAATATAATTACTATATGTTACTTCAGCTAATATAGTATATTTTAATTTATTTAATACTAGTTTTCTTTAGTATTATTATAGTAGGGATTGTTA
>DEUO01000137.1:426-9046 GCA_002362595.1 Caryophanales bacterium UBA3260 | reverse complement strand
TATAAATGAAAGATCCTATAAAAGAAAAATCAAGAAATATTAAAGTACTTTTAATTACTATAAGTATAATACTATTAATAGCTAGTATTGGTATAGCTATTTATGACTATTCATTAGAACAAAAAGCAGTTAATTTAAATGGTAAAATAAAATCTATTGATTATATAGATGGTAAGAATAAAGCAACAGTTAAATTTAGCTTAACAGGTCATGAATATGAAGCTAAAATAAGTATTAAAAATAATAAATATGCAGTTGATGATCAAATCGAAATAAAAGTAGATATGTATAATCCAACAAAAGAAGTAATAAATAATCATTATTATCTTTATTTACCGGGTATCCTAATATCTATAATTATTATTTCTATTTTTCTTCCTTCATTAATAAAATATTATAAAAGGAAAAAATATTGTAATGAACTAAAACAAAATGGTTTTTATGTTAATGCCACAATAACTGCTGTCTTTACTAATAATAATGAAAAATTAAAGAAAAATGGTATGTATCCATATCGTTTACGCGCTAAGTATTTTAATCCTCAAACAAACTCAGAATTTGTCTTTGAAAGCGAAGATACTTACGTTAATTTAAATGATCCTATTAGCGAATATAAACATACTACAGTAGTTGTCTATTTAAATCAAAATGATATAAATAATTACTATGTAGATTTAGATTCATTATATCCTCCATTAAATATAATAGATCCAATAGCATTAATGGGTCCTAAAACAGAAATAAAGTTTAATTTTAATATAAAAAAGAAAGAAAAAGATGAAAATAAAGATACAGAAGGCTTACCTTCTAAATAAAGTATAGGAGAATCTTATGAAAAGAAAACATTTATATTTAATATTATGTATTTGCTTAATAATTTCTATTACTTTACTTACAACAATAATTATTCCTCGTTTTAAAGCTTATAAAGAGAAAAAGATATATGAAGAAAAATTAAAAAATGCTACTATTATTGTTGATTTAAAAGATAATTTATCTACTAATTTTCTAAGTGATATTAAAGTAAGTGATTTTATAACTAATATAAATGGAGAATTAATAAATGACTATACTATTGATACATCTAATATAGGTGAAGTAGAAGTTAACTTTGAATATATTAATGAAGAAGATATAAAGATACCATATTCTTTTAAAATAGATATAAAAGATGAAACACCACCATCTATTTGGTTAGGCAACACATATTCAGTTACTACTGCTTATACAGGTTCTCTACTTGAAGATATTACTTGTGCTGATGATTTAGATGATAATCCTACTTGTGAAATAATTGGCGATTATGATACTAGTAAAGTAGGTACTTATGACTTAACTTTTAAAGCGACCGATAATAGTGGAAATACCACTACTAAAGACTTTACTTTATCAGTAAAAAATCCATCTAATAGTAATAATAGTCAAAGTAATAATTCTAATCCAAGTTATACATTATTTTCTGATGTTTTTAAAAAACATAAAACAGCTAGTACCAAAATAGGAATAGACATTTCAAGTTGGCAAGGAGATATTGATTTTGATGCCGTAGCAGAATCCGGTGTAGAATTTGCTTTTATCCGTGTCGGAAGCGCTAAAGGTATCGGTGGCGAATATTTCGTTGATAAAAAATTTATTCAAAACATTGAAGGATTCAATCGCGTAGGTATTCCTGTTGGTATATACTTCTATTCTTATGCTAATAATGAAGAAAGTGCTATAAATGATGCTAAATGGGTCTTAGAACAAATAAAAGATTATAAAGTTGATTTACCAGTAGCATATGACTGGGAAAGTTGGTCTTTCTATAATGAATTTCATCAAAGCTTTTATAGTACAACAAAAAATGCCAAAGCATTCTTAGATACAATAACTAAAGCAGGATATGAGGGAGCTTTATATAGTAGTAAAAACTACTTAGAAAACGTTTGGTATGATACTGGTTATGATACTTGGTTAGCTCACTATACAAGTAAAACTAACTACCAAGGTAATTATAAATACTGGCAATTATGTAGTAATGGTAAAGTAGATGGAATAAAAGGTAATGTTGATATAAATATAATGTATCTATAAACAAAAAAAGTTAGAAATTTCTAACTTTTTAATTTTACTTTAAATATTTATCTTTAGCTTCATTTAAAACTATGGTAAATTCATTCTTTATTTCTTCTAATCTAGCTTCACTATTAGCTTCAAATCTAACAGTTAAATTAGGTCCAGTATTACTAGCTCTAAGTAAAGCCCATCCATCTTCAAATTGTACTCTAACACCATCAACATCAATATACTTATAGCCTTTATCTATAACATATTTTTTAATCTCATCAACTATTTTAAACTTACTTTCATCAGTAACCGCAATCTTAATTTCTGGTGTATTATAATAAACATTTAAATTACCATATAACTCACTAAAAGTTTTATTACTTTTACTTAAGATTTCTAACATTCTAAGTCCATTATATAAACCACTATCTATACCAGGCCATCTATCAGTAAAATACATATGTCCAGAATATTCTCCTCCAAAAGGAATCTTACTCTTATTTATTTCATATCTAGTCCAAGAATTACCTGTTCTATATATAATAGGCTTAGCTCCTAATTTAATTATTTCATCTTCTAAAGCTTTGCCACATTTAACATCAAATAAATATTCTTTTTTACTTACTTTATCGTTTATATCTCTAATATAAGCAACCATTGCTTTATCAATTTGTACAAATTCACCATTTTCATCTACAAATCCAACACGATCTCCATCACCATCAAAACCAATACCTATATCAGCACCAATTTCTCTTACTTTATCCATAAGCATTCTATTATTTTCTAATACTGAAGGATCTGGATGATGATTAGGGAAGTGAGCATCAGATTCATCACATATCATAGTTATATCTAAATTAGGAAATTGAGAATATATATCTTTAGCATATAAAGATGTAGTTCCATTACCACAATCTAACACTACTTTAATTTTTCTATCTCCCATTTCAATATTTTCCTTAATAAAACTTTTATAGTATTCTCTAGGATCAAAACGTGTTGCTTCACCTTTACCACTTAAAAATTTACCAGCTAATGTATAATCTCTAAAATCATATACTTGTTCACCACGTGCATTACCTAAATGGTCAAAACTAAACTTAAATCCATTATCATCCTTAGGATTATGCGAAGCTGTTACCATAACACCTATAATAACATTAGACTTTAAACAAGCATAATAAAACATTGGTGTAGTAACTAACTCAAAATCAATAACATTACATCCTGAATCAGTAATACCTCTAATTAATTCTGCTTCTAATTGTGGACTAGACAAACGATTATCTCGACCAACTCCACAAATATTTCTCTTTAATTTTTCTTGAATATAAGAACCATAACTTTTACCTACAGTATAAGCTACTTCTTCATTTATCTGAGTAGGATACACACCTCGTATATCATATTCTCTAAATATATTTCTATCCATTATATTATCTCCATTCTAACTAAATTATATCATATATAATAACTTACATAAAGAAAAACAAAAGCATTAATTTGACGTCTAAAGATAAAAAGTGTATTATATCTAAATAAAAGGTGATATTTATGAAATTATTATTTGATTATGATTTATTAGTTAATGATATCTTTTATCGTAGTGAACATATTCTATCTTACATAGAAAGACATCCTAATCTTTCGTCTTTAGATAAAGAAGCAATATCTAATACTATATTAGATGCTTTAGTATATAAAGGCTTAATAGATCCTACTAAAGAAAGTCTTGATTTATCTAATATGTGTATCGTAAATGATACATCTCATTATACTTATAATCCCAATCCTAATATAACAAGTATTCCTCTAAGTATTAAAGAACAAATGCGTAATCATAGTATTGTTATATCAGGTAGTATTCCTATATCTGTTTTTTATGCTAAACCAGCTGGAGCAGTAACATATTGTATTTATGATATGAATACTGCATTAAGTACACTATTTCCAACGTTTAGCTTTATAAATTGTAGTTATGATTCTCCAACTAGACCAGGTATAAGAGCCACTAAACGTCCTTTCTTAGAAGTAACAATAAATGATGAATTATATTTAGTAGATGCTCTAACTAAAAGAATCTTTAAAAGTAGTTGGTTTAAAACTAAGTATAATCTTACTATAGATGATATAGAATCAAGTATAAACTTTACTAAAGAACAACAATCATGGTATCAAGAAATGACATCTAAAAGTGACAATTATGGTTCATATCTTTCAATATCTCTTCCTATAATGGAAATGTTATCTTCTGAACCAAAACAAGAAGAAACTATATATGAAATAGAACGTAGTAAAGAAACATTCCCTCATTCATTTGTTATTTGTGAGAGAATAAATGAAGAAATATCTACACAACCAGCAGTAGAATTACTAAAAAAAGATAGCTTCCTTGACTTATTTAAAACAAAAATAGATTAAAAAATAATACAAATAATTGACTTTATAGAAAAGAGTGTTGTATACTAACTCATGTAAAGCAATTGATGAAGACGTCAATATATAAGTAATTTAAAGAGAGCTAGTTACTTGGTGAGATACTAGTAAATAAAAGTATATTGAAAATCACTTCTGATGTGTTATTCTGAAATTAGTAAGAATAAACGTTTACTTACGTTACAAGTATTAAGTGTATGATTCATTCATAAATTAAGGTGGTACCACGGACTTTTAGTTCGCCCTTAACTTTATGAATGTTTTTTATTTATAAGGAGTTGATAAAATGAATACTGAATATGAAGTAAGAGTCTTAGAAATTAATCATGATGAAATGGTAAAAAAATTAGAAAGTCTTGGAGCTGAATTTAAATTTAGTGCATTACAACAAAGATTAGTTTATGATTTAAAACCTAAATGTGATAACAAATGGATTAGACTTAGAACAAATGGTACTACATCAACAATAACAATTAAAGACATAGAAGCTAAAACAGTCGATGGTACTAAAGAATTAGAAATAGAAGTTAGTGATTTTGAAAAAGCTAATGAGATATTAGAAGTTCTAGGTTATCATAATCGTGGCTTCCAGCAAAATAAACGTACACAATATATACTAGATGGCGTAGAACTAGATTTAGATAGATGGCCATTAATACCTGAATATATGGAAATAGAAGGTGAATCAGAAGAAGCAGTATATAATTGCTTAGATAAATTAGGAATAGATAAAAATGAAATAGTAACTCTAGATGTTGCTAGTATCTATACTCATTATGGATATGACGGAGAACATTTAGCAGATTTAAATTTTGAAATGGAGGAGAATAAATAATGAGAAAGTTTGAAGAACTAGATAAAAGATTAGCTTCCGATGTTGAAGCAGATACTCTTAAGAGTTGGGGTGGAGTCGAGTCTATTTATAAAGAAACATTAGCTAATCGTGCTAAAGCTAAAAAGTATGTATTCTATGATGGACCAGCAACTGCCAATGGCTTCCCAGGTTTACATCATATGTTAGCTAAATTCTTAAAAGACTCATTCACTAAATATCATACGATGAAAGGCGAAAGAGTAGTTAGAAAAGTAGGATGGGATACTCATGGTCTTCCAGTAGAACTACAAGTAGAAAAAGAATTAGGTTTTACTGGTAAACAAGATATCGAAAAATATGGTATCAAAGAATTTAATGAAAAATGTAAAGAATCAGTATGGAAAAATAAAGAAGCATTTACTGATTTAACAGAAAAAATGGGTCAATTTATTGATGTAGAAGATCCATATATTACATATGATTGCAATTATGTTGAAACAGAATGGTACATCTTAAAAGAATTCTTTAAAAAAGGATTATTCTATGAAGGACATAAAATATTACCATATTGTCCTCGTTGTGGAACAGGATTAGCCTCTCATGAAGTAGCTCAAGGATATAAAGAAGATACAGTAGAAACAGTTATTGTTCCAATGAAAAAAGTAGATGAAGATGTTTATTTCTTGGTATGGACAACTACACCTTGGACATTACTATCAAACGTTGCTCTATGTGTTAATCCTAAATTAACATATGTTAAAGTAAAATCAGGAGATTATAAATTCATTCTAGCTGAAACACTAGTATCTAAAGTATTAGGTGACGAAGTAGAAGTACTAGAAACGTACAAAGGAACAGACTTAGAATATATGGAATATGAACAACTATTACCGTTTTTGAGTGTTGATAAAAAAGCCTTCTTTGTAACGTGTGACGAATATGTAACAGCAGAAGATGGTACAGGTATTGTTCATATTGCTCCAGCATTTGGTGAAGATGACTCTAAAGTAGGAAAAAAATATGACTTACCATATTTAAACCCAGTAGGAGAAGATGGTAAATATACTGAAGGACCTTGGTCTGGAATGTTAATATTTGATGCTGATAAAGAAGTAATCAAATATTTAAAAGAAAATGATAAACTATTCAAAAAACAAAAAATGATTCACAACTATCCTCATTGTTGGAGATGTGACTCACCACTTGTTTACTATTCAAAACCATCTTATTACTTAAAAGTAACAGATATTAAAGATAAAATAGTTGCTGCCAATAAAAAAGTTAATTGGTATCCAGCATATGTTGGTGAAAAACGTTTTGGCAACTGGTTAGAAAATATGAATGATTGGGCTATTTCAAGAAGTAGATATTGGGGAACTCCATTACCTTACTGGACTTGTGAATGTGGTCATGATGAAATGATTGGTTCACGTAAAGAATTAGTTGAAAAAGCCATTGAAGATATCGATGAAACAATTGACTTACATAGACCATACGTTGATAACGTTCACTTAAAATGCCCTAAATGTGGTAAACCAATGACCCGTACTAAAGACGTAATTGATTGTTGGTTCGATTCTGGATCAATGCCATTTGCGCAATATCACTGGCCATTTGAAAATATGGATATCTTTGAAGACCAATTCCCAGCTGACTTTATCTGCGAAGGAATTGATCAAACAAGAGGTTGGTTCTATACCTTAATCATTATCTCTACCTTCTTAAAAGGTTGTGCACCATTTAAAAACGTTCTAGTAAACGACCTAATCCAAGATGCCGAAGGTAAGAAAATGTCTAAATCTAAAGGTAACATCGTTGAACCATTTACAACTATGAAAGAATATGGTGCTGACGTAGTTAGATTCTATCTACCATATGTATCACCAGTATGGACACCACTTCGTTTCGATATGAATGGTTTAAAAGAAGTATATTCTAAATTCTTTAATCCATTAAAAAATACATATAGTTTCTTCTGTTTATATGCTAATACAGATAATATAGATATTACAGAATGTAATGTACCATATAAAAAACGTGAAGAAATAGATAAATGGTTATTATCTAAATATAATAAACTATTAAAATATGTAACTGAAAGTTATGAAGAATATGACTTAAATAAAGTAGTAAAAGCAGTTACCGAATTTGTTTCAGAAGATTTATCTAACTGGTATATTAGAAGAAATAGAAAACGTTTCTGGGCATCAGACTTAGATAATTCTAAAAAATCTGTATATATAACAACATACGAAGTACTAGAAGGATTATGCCGTATGATAGCTCCAGTAGTTCCATTCTTAACAGAAGAAATATATACTAAATTAACTGGTGAGAAATCAGTTCATTTAGCAGATTTCCCTAAATATGATAAGAAATTAATCGATGAACATATTGAAGCTCGTATGGACTTAGTACGTAGTCTAATCTCAATAGGTCGTTACGTTCGTGAAGAAACTAAGATAAAAGTACGTCAACCACTAAGTGAAGCTTTACTTGATGGTAAGAACAAGGAATTAATTGAAGATTTAGTACCTCTTATCCAAGAAGAATTAAATATCAAAAATATTATCTTTGTTGATGACTTAAATGAATATATGAATTTAACAGTCAAACCAAACTTCAAGAATGTAGGTAAAGTATTCGGACCATTAATTAAAGAATTTCAAACAAAGCTAGAAAGCCTAGATAGTGAATCTATTTCTAAATTACAGAAAGGTGAAGTAATCACTATGACAATCGGTAATGAAGAAAAAGAAATAACATCAGAAATGGTTGAAATAAGAATATCTTCTAAAGAAGGATTTAACGTTGGTATGGAAAATAATAACTTTATTATTCTAGAAACTACTTTAACTGATGATTTAATTCTAGAAGGTATTGCTCGTGAAATGGTATCTAAAGTTCAACAATTACGTAAAACAAAAGACTTTAATGTCTCAGATAGAATAACTCTATATTATAGTGGTGATGAAAACGTTGATAAATGTATCAAACAATATGCGGAATATATTAAAAACGAAACTTTATCACTAGATATTGTTAAAAAAGATGGTTTAACAGAAAAATGTGATTTAAACGGTCATGACTGTTATATAGATGTAGAAAGATAATTTATTTATCTTTCTATTTTTTTTTACTAAAAAATACCTTATAATATATATAAGGTAGATGATCCTATGAAAAATAAATTATTAATATATCTCTTTATAATATCTTTCTTATTTTTAAAAACCATCTATGCTGATATCTTAACATATGATAAGACTATTCCTTCTAATGAAACAAACATAACTAATATTATTAATCTTCCTAGTAACT
>DEUO01000137.1:0-182 GCA_002362595.1 Caryophanales bacterium UBA3260 | reverse complement strand
ATTAAGTTTTCTATTTTTTTATTAATCTTCCTAGTAACTACATAATTATTTCATCAAATACCGATACATCTATCTCTTCTTATAATAATAACAATAAACTAATAGCTAATAAAAAAATAGAAAACTTAATAAATTCTACTATTATTAACTATAATAACAATATCTTTTTAATAGGTACTAAA
>DEUO01000029.1:1540-7242 GCA_002362595.1 Caryophanales bacterium UBA3260 | reverse complement strand
ATTATTTTGTTGTCGTTGTTTGTTGATCTTTATTATTTTGTTGTCGTTGTTTGTTGATCTTTATTATTTTGTTGTTGTTGATATGCTGCTCTTTGTTTTTCAAGATATGATTTATATTGTTTCTTTAGTTCAGTATCAACTATTTCAAAATCATATTCTTCTCTAATAGCTACTAATCCATCAAGATATGCAACCATATTTTTGTCAAGGTAGTCACTGCTAAGAGCATCTAGAATATCATCTTTAACATCTTCAAGTGAAGCTTTTTCATTAGTTTCAACTCTTAGTATTACATGATAACCAATTTCACTTTTTACAACTTCTTTTGAATATTCGCCATCTTTTAATTTGTATGCAGCTTCGCTTACTTTAGCATATTGACTACTTAATGTAGCTTTGTTAACAAATCCAAGAGAACCACCATTTTCTTTTGAAGATTCATCCATTGATTGTTCTTTAGCTAATTCAGCAAATTTGTCAGCTATAGCAGATTTTTCAGTTTTATTAAGTTCTGCAATAATTGCTTCTGCTTTTTCTTTAGCTTCAGTATCAGCTTTTTCCTTTTCTTCATCAGTCATACTATCTGTTACGTTAGGAGTAATTAAGATATGACTTAATTTAATATCACTAACGATTTCATCACGATAATATTTTTCGATTGATTTATCGTCTATTTTAGTTTTAGCATATTCAACTACAGCCTCATTTTTTAAATAATTTAAATAAAGATAATCTTTATATGCATCAATAGATGCGAAACCAGCTTGTGTTTGAATTTGATTTTCTAGATCATCACCATAGTAGTTTTCTAATGATGTCATTTGACCATTTACATATTTATTAGCATCTTCTTTTTTGCTATCAAATTTGTCTTCTAAGATTTTTTTATCAACCATATCAACTAAAGCGCTTAGTGCATAATCATCTTTAACTTTCTCATAAAGTTCATTAACACTAATCATTGAACCATTCTTTAGTGTTATAACCGCTTCGTCCCCATTAGATAATGTAGGGATTTTCTTTCCACACCCTGAACATAGTAATGTTACGATAAGGGCTAACACAACAATTTTCTTTTTCATGTTTTCCTCCTTAACATACTTATAATTATAGCAATGTATGAATTAAAAAACAAGAATAATATGCACATAACTATTATGATAGCCATACAATAATAGTGAAAAGAAATAAAAAGGAGGATGGTCTAATGAATAATTGTTGTAACAATAATTTAGGTCCTGCTATTATATTAGTATTATTTATTCTATTAATTATCATTGTAGGGGCTTATATTTAATAAATTAAAGAAAAAGAGAAGTAGTAATTGTTATTCTTTAGTTATAATTGGTATATATATTTTACTTAGTATTATATTATTTAATTTAATTTTATGTTAATTATGAGGCAAGTCCCTCTTTTTCTTTTGATTTTATTTATAGTTATGGTTTATAATTAATATGGTGAGAGTGTATGGCAAAGAAAAAGAAAGCATCTAAAAAACAAGAAAAATCAGAATTTAATTATAGTCCAGAGTTAATTGGTATTCTTTTGATACTTATTGGTCTTGTAGGATTAGGTAAGTTTGGGATTGTTGGAACTATGATTAAGAAGTTTGCGATGTTTTTAGTTGGTGAATGGTGGTTTACAATATTAATCTTAGTATTATTTATGGGTTTTTATATGATAGTAAAAAGAAAGTTACCTAATTTTTTTACAGGTAAGTTAGTTGGTGTTTATTTGATTATAATAATTATATTAGTGATAGCTCATTTTGGATTTATTAATCAATATGAACCTAGCCAAATATATGAAGCTACGATGCGTAATTATGAGAGTAGAATAGCTACGATGAGTGATAATGCAAGTATGCTTTCTAGTGGTCAGAAGAGTATTTCTATCGGTGGAGGAGTTATTGGTGCAGGTATATCATTTGCTCTTTCTAGTTTGTTTGGTAAAATTGGAACAATTATTGTTTTAGTTGCTTTATCTTTATTAGCAATTGTTATGAGCTTTAATTTGAATTTATCTGATATGTTTAATAATTTGAAGGAAAAGATTGACCAGATGCGTGTAGAAAGAGAAAATGCTAGAGAAGAAGAGGATGAAGAGGACGAAGAAAATGATAATGATGATGAGAATGCTATTATTTCATTAGATGGAGTAGAAGATAATCATCATGAAGATAGTAAAGATGTTAATAAGGTATTAAGTCCTGTTACAATATCAACAGAAATGAATCAAAGTCCAATAATAGAAAGGCCTCAATCGGTAGCAACGCCACGTGGTATTTATACATTACCTAGTATTAATTTATTAGACGAAGTTCCTAAAGGACAAAAGACTAATAATGATTTTACTAAAAGTAATAAGATTATATTAGAGAGAGTTTTAAATGATTTTCAAATAAAGGGTTCAGTTGTAGAGATACATGTTGGACCTGCTGTTACTCAGTATGAGGTTGCAATACCTAGTGGAACAAAGGTTAGTAGAATTTTAAGTATTAATAAAGAGATTGCTTTAGCTTTAGCAGCTAAGGATGTACGTATTGAAGCACCAATACCTGGAAAAAGTACAGTAGGTATAGAACTTCCTAATCCTGGAGTTAATGCTGTTAAGATAAGAGAAGTATTAGGTAATATTCCTAAAGATCAAGAAAAAGCTAAAATATTGGTATCTTTAGGTAAGGATTTAATGGGATGTGTTCAAACAGCAGATATTTCTAAAATGCCACATTTATTAGTTGCAGGTTCTACTGGTTCAGGTAAATCAGTATGTATAAATAGTTTTATTGCTTCAATATTAATGCGTTATAGACCAGAGGAAGTTAAATTGGTTTTAGTTGATCCGAAGAAGGTTGAACTTTCTAATTATAATGGAGTACCACATTTATTATGGCCAGTTGTTACTGATCCTAAAAAAGCTAATACAGCTTTGCAAAAAGTAGTAGCAATGATGGAAGATAGATATGAAACATTTAGTGAATGTGGAGTTAAGAATATTGGTTCATATAATGATTGGGTAGATAAACAAAAAGATAAAGATCCAGCATTTAATAAAGAGAAGATGTTCTATTTGGTTGTTATAATAGATGAGTTAGCAGATTTAATGTTAGTTGCTTCTAAAGAAGTTGAAGATTCAATTATGAGAATTACACAGATGGCTCGTGCTGCTGGTATTCATTTGATTGTTGCAACACAAAGACCTAGTACAGATGTTATTACAGGTGTAGTTAAAGCTAATATACCATCACGTATATCTTTTGCAGTTGCTTCACAGATTGATTCAAGAACTATACTTGATCATACGGGAGCAGAAAAGTTACTTGGTAAAGGTGATATGTTATATTTACCAATGGGTGAAAATAATCCTAAACGTATTCAAGGATGTTTTATTACTGATGAAGAAATACAACGTGTTATTGATTATGTATGTGGTCAACAAACAGCAGTATATGATGATTCTTTAGATAAGGCAGTAGAAGAAGAACATAATCCAGTTAGTGGAGATAAAGAATCGTTTGATGATCCATTATATAATGAAGTATATGAATTTGCTATTGAAACTGGTAAAATAAGTGCTTCTTTGATTCAAAGAAGATTTAGATTAGGATATAATAGAGCAGCTAGAATAATTGATTTACTTGAAGATAGAGGTATTATTGGACCGCAAAATGGTAGTAAACCTAGAGAAGTTTTATTAGGTAAACAAGGAGAAGATAATAAAGAGGAGTAATCCTCTTTTTTGATGTAAAAGAATATTTAAAAAAACATATATATAGTAAAATTATGCTATAATAAATATAGTATGGAGGTGCGTTTTAATGATTTGTCCAAAGTGTAAACATGAAGTACGTAGTAATATTCACATTTGCCCTTATTGTGGCGGATTAGTTAACGTATCTAAAGAAAAAGATGAAGAAAAGAAAATAAAAACAGCTAAGAATGTTAAAAGTAAGATAGTAGATAATAATCAAACTTCTTTAGTTGGAGGAACAGTTAGTAAGGAATCTTTTATAAAAATTAAGAAAAAAGTAAGTAAAGAAAAAGAGATATTAAGAAAAGATTATAATAATTATATTGATTATAAGGAAGCTAAAGAACGTGCTTTAGAAGAAATGAAGAAAGATAATTCTTCTAAAACCAGAAGTATATTATCAAGTATTTTAGAAAAAGATAATATTTCAAAATCAGGAACCAAATCTGGTAGAGCAATTAGAAAGCCAAGAGATAATAAGAATGTAAGGGTTGTTTCAAAGAAAGATGCGGTAAATCCTCTTGTTTCTAACGCCTTTGGAAATAGTTCTAAAAAAAATGTGGGAAAAGTTAATGAGAAAGCTATTAAGATAGAGAGAGCTAACGATAATGGGGCTTTTTATAAAAGATTTAATACTTTAGCTACAATTACTGTATTAGGTATTTGGATAGTAGTAGTATATTTTTTGGTAACAAAGCCAGAATTAAGTTATTATTTTCATGAAGATAGTAATTATGCTAAGGTATATAGTGAAAATAATAATACTGTAGATGAAGAGATGTTACAATACGAATCTGTTTCAAAGTCTGGTCAAATTGGTGGAACTACACGTGATGGAGTTACTTCAATTGTTTATGATAATCAGTATTTAAAACAATTTACAATAAAAGATGAATCTGAAATATTTAAGCTTATTGCAACGGATAGTATAAAACAAAAAGATAATTGTCCGGCTAATATTGTAAGTATAGAAAATGATATAGTTAATAATTTTGGAATAACAGCAGTTAATCTTTGTGAAATGGATGAAGCTTTTGCTTTAGAGTTAGTAGAGGTAATAAGATATATTTATAATACTTATCCTTCAGCACGTAATTATTTAACTAATATTACTTTAGCTAATGTAGATAAAAACGCTAATTTTATGGCTGCTTTTATGCCAGTATTTACGTTTGCAACAAGTCCTAGTAGTTCAGGTTATCCTGCTGCTATTAAAACGCAAATTATATTAAATGCTAAGTATTTTTTAGATACTAACAAGATAAATAATTCTGTTAGTTATGGATCAAAGAGTGGCTATTTCCCAAAGAATGCAACTCGTAGTAGTGCAGTTGCTCATGAATTTGGACATTATTTATCTTATGTTGCTATGTTAAAGTCTTATGGATCTAAAAGACATTTATTAGTAACAACAAAAGGTTCAGAATTATTATCAGAAATATATCATAATTTTGATGAAGGTCAATTTAGTTACGAGTTATTATATCAAGCTTATAATGAATTTAAGAAAGAATATCAAAATTATTCTTTTGATGAATTCAGAAAAAGTATTTCTAATTATGCAGTAGCAAAAGATTCAACTGGTAAATATATATATGATGAAACAATAGCTGAAGCATTTCATGATTGTTATTTAAATGGGGAAAATGCAAAGCCTGCTAGTAAGTATATTGTAAGAAAATTGGTTGAAAAATTATAGGAGGGTAAGAATTATGAAAAAAGTAATATATATAATAGTTTTATTCTCCATATTTATATGTAATGTTAAAGCTTTTCATGTTGATATAGATAAAATTGATATAGGTAGTAAAAGTAATAAATTAATTAAGAAATTAGATGATAGTTATGCTATAGATACTAGTGGATTTGATAATGAAGAAGAAAAGATAGATGGTAATCTTAGTAGTACTATAGAAGATTTAGTTAGAATATCTTTAGATAATGGTAAT
>DEUO01000029.1:0-1304 GCA_002362595.1 Caryophanales bacterium UBA3260 | reverse complement strand
GAATATCTTTAGATAATGGTAATAAAGAAGAGAAGAAAAAGTATTTTAATAATTATCAATATTATAGTAGTGAAGGAGGAGAAACATTAGCTACTAGTTTATTTATTGATTTATATTTAGATAAATTAATGGAGATTGAGTTAAAAGCTAGTCATATAAGAGAGATAAAAACTAGTCATTTTAATGATAATGATGTAATTGCATTTGCATATTTAGATGATGCTAAAGTAAAAGATATAGACGATGATGTAATATTAGTTTTTTGGTTAAAAAAAGATAATCAAGATTATAGATTATTTTATCCTTGGTTAACTTTAGGAGAAGATATTGATACTTATTTTAAAAGAATTAGTTTAAATGAGGAACAAGGAGATATTATAGGTGGTTCATTTAAGGAATTATCTTTAAATGGTGATAAAAAAGAGGTTAGTTTAGAACAATTAAATAAGGTATATAATGGTACTTATAATAGTGTTGTTCAATTAACTGGTATGAATAATAATGGTACTAGTATGTATGGTAGTGGTTTTTATCTTAGAGAAGGGGTTGTAGTTACAACTTGGTCTTTATTTACAAGATTTTTGACAGATAGTAATTATATTTATGTAAATGATGCAAGTGGTAAAACGTATCAAGTTAAGGGTATAATAGCAGCTGCAACTGATTATGATATAGTTGTTTTAAAGATAAGTGATAATGTTGGACAAGGTGTTATAATAGGTGATAGTTCAACTCTTAAGACAGATGATTCTCTTTTTATAGTAAACAGTCAAAATAATGGGGGATTTAGTATTAAATATGGGAAATATGTTAGTGAAAAAAATGGCAGATTAAAGAATATGTTTTTATTAAATAGCAGTGATGTTGGAGCAGCATTATTTGATCATAATGGTAAAGTAATAGGAATTGCTAGTGGAGATAAAGTTAATTCAGAATTGTCATATGCTAATAGTATTAATTATTTAAGTAGGTTACAAATGATTCTTAATAGTCAGACTTATGATAAGATATCTTATACTATATTAGATACATTTAAGCAATCTTATTATACTAAGATAGGTGAAGAAAGAGTTTATAATTATATTGATAGTAAGATATGGGATAAATATAAAAATATTGGTAAAATAGAAGATAATATTAAATTAGATTTAATTAAAGCTAATTATGTAGATAAAATACTTAGTTTAAGATATAAATGTAATACTAGTAATATGTTAGATTCAATGTTTGTTATATCCTCTTATACAGAAGAATTAGTATTAGAAGGTTATAAGTTAACATATGAAGATGATTATAAACTCTTT
>DEUO01000080.1:11311-15619 GCA_002362595.1 Caryophanales bacterium UBA3260 | reverse complement strand
GATAAATTATTATGAATTAATGCTATTCTTTCTTTATTTTTATCTTTTATACTTTGATACCAAGTATCTAGCTTATTGTAACAGTAATTAATAGCATTATAGATAAGGCTATAGTTTCTTAAGAATAAGTATGAAGAAGGATTATAATATTTTTTAGTTATAAATTTATTGTAATATGATTCATAAGTATATTTAGCATAGTCGATATTGTTTTTAATATTATCATATATTTCTTTATAGGAATCTGTAGTTACTGTTTTAAAGTAACTTGTTTTAGAATGTAATAAGGCGACTAGATGTATTAAATCTGCTGCTTTTTGATGATTATCAATACTTAAATCTTCTTGATATTCTAAAATAAGAAAAATATCACGCTCATTGTCTATTTTATTTGGAATATAGCTGAAACTGCGACTTTTTAGGTATTTATATAACTTATTATAATCTATTTTGGGGTTAGGTTTTACAACTATTTTGCCTTCATTAGTATCTAGAATATAAATATTTTTTTTCTTAGTTATTTTAGATGGTCGATAATTATTATCTAAACTATTTATCATCTTTGCATTCGGGGATTATTATTTTTTCTCCTGGTTTTAATTCTTTTATATTATTAAATTCTTTTAAGTAATCAATATTACTATTATATTTTTGGGATATTGATTCAATTGTATCTTCTGCTTTTACAAGATGAATATGATAAGTAATGTATTCATCTTCTGTTTCTTTAGTTTTATTTGTTTCAGTTATAGCATTTTCTTTGACTATTTTTTCTTCAGTAGTTGATGTTTCTTTTTCTTTTGCCTCTGCAACATCTATATCAATGGTAGTGTTATCTTCTTCACTTTTAGTTAAGATTTCTTTTACTTTATTTTGAAGTGCAACATTGAGGTTTGTTTCTTTTATTTCTTCACGAAGAGGTTCTTCTTCGATTATTTCTGGTTCAATTGATTTTAAATTTTCTTCTCTATCTAATATTTCTATTTTGTTCATTTCATTATCTTCTACTTCTTTCTCACTATTATCTATTTGGTTATCTACTATTTCACAAGTATCTTCTGTTAATACTTCATTATCTTCTAATGTATTTAGAAATTCATCTAATTCTGTAGTTAGTTTTTCATCTTCTCTATTTTCTGTTGTTGGTTTTTCAATTGTACTTATTGAATCGAAATCAATATCTTTAATAGTTTTATCTTGAGTTGTTTCACCTTCAATGCTAATTTCGATGTTAACACGCAAGACATCGCTTTCTATTTCTTCATATGTAAAATTAATAACATTTACTTTAATAGTATCATAATCAATATTATCTGGTATTAAAGTACTGAATGGAAGACGGTATTTAAAATTTTCTTTTTCTGTTGTATCACTATGTGATTTATAATCACCACTAATGATAAATTCACCATTAATTTCTCCGCTATATAATTTTTCTTCATGCTCTAGTGAAATACTTGTTATAGTTGCAATGTTTTTAGGAAATACTATCTCCTTTACAAATGGTATTGTTTCTTTCATAATATATTCCTCCTAATTAAGAATATGAAAAAAAAGATATTTAATTACTTAAATAAGCAAGTAAATATCTCTTTATAATTTTTAATAGGTATTATATTTATTTCTTCTTTTATAACTGATGGTATTTCTTCTAAATCACGTGTATTTAGATATGGAATATATATTGTTTTTATTCCATTATTATAAGCACCAATTATCTTTTCTTTAATACCACCTACTTTTAGGATGTCTCCACGTAGGGATATTTCACCAGTCATGGCAATATCTCTTGGTACTTCTTTATTTAGATATAAACTTAATAGACTGGTTGTTATGGCAACACCAGCAGATGGTCCATCTTTTTTTACAGCCGCATCTAAGAAATGGATATGTAAATCTTTTTCTTTTAAGATTGATTCTTTGATTTTGAATTCTTTACTATTGCTTAAGATAAAACTATTAGCAACATTTACTGATTCTTCCATTGTTTGACCAACTAAACCAGTTATTTTAAATTTACCATCACCTTCATAGAATGTAGTTTCAACAGGAAGAACAACGCCACCCATTGGTGTATAAGCAAGAGCATTAACTAAGCCGATATGATTGGTAATAGTACCACTATTTATATCATATTTTGGTTGTCCTAAATATTTGTTAAGATCTGATTTTTTAATTGTTGCTTTAATGGGACTTCCTGCTTCTTTTACTGATTTAGTTACTAATTTTCTAACAATAGTACTTAAATTACGCTCCAGGTCACGTACTCCTGCTTCTTTGGTATAACGATTTATTATTTCCATTATAGTATCATTATTAAATTTTATTTCTTTACTACATACTAGATGTTCTTTATATATATTAGGTATTAGATAGTTCTTAGCTATATCTAGCTTTTCAAATTCAGTATAACTTGATAATTCTATTATTTCTAAACGATCATATAAGGCATCAGGAATATCTTCTTCATAGTTAGCTGTTAAAATAAACATTACTTCACTTAAATCATATGGTTCTTCTACATAATTATCAGTAAAGTATTTATTTTGTTCACGATCTAGTATATCAAGTAGAACTGATGATGGATCTCCTTTATAGTCTTTTACCATTTTGTCTACTTCATCAATTAAGATTAAAGGGTTTGATGTACCACATTTTTTTAAAGCTTGGATTATTTTACCTGATGATGCACCAATATAAGTACGGCGATGACCATTAAGTTCAGCACTATCATTTAAGCCACCTACACTAATTTTATAGAATTCTTTTTTTAATGATTTAGCTATACCCATTGCAAGTGTTGTTTTTCCAACTCCAGGAGGACCTACTAAACATATGATAGGACTTCTTAAGTTTTTGTTTCTGCTTTTAACAGCTATATATTCTAGAATTCGATCTTTTACTGCTTCTAAACCAAAATGAGTTGAATCTAGGTACTTTTTTATCTTATCAAGGTCTGTTTCATCTTCACTATATATACCAAATGGTAGGTCTAGAATTAAATCTAAATAGTTTCTAATAGAGCTAACTTCTGGGCTAGCTTCATTAGTATAATCTAGTTTTTTAACTTCGTTTACTAATTTATTTTTTAATTGACCATCACATTTTAAGTTATTTATTCTTTCTAGGTAATCGCCTATTATTTCATCTTTTAGATCTGTTTCGCCTAGTTCTTTTTTTATTTCATCTATCTTTTCACGTAATAATATTTCTTTTTGATTGCGTTCAAAATCTTCACGTAATGCATCATCTAGTTTTAAGTCTAATCTTGCTACTTGTAATTCAATAGATAAGTCATATACAAGAGCGTTAGCACGATGAAGACCATTTATTTCTTGCATATAAAGCAGTTTCTTTTCGATTGTAAAAGGCATAAAAGATACTATTACATCAGTTATTTTATTAATATCATTTATATCTTTTATACTCGATAAGACACTATTACTAATGACTGATGAACATTCAATGTATTCATTTAATAATTTTAATATTTTACGTCTTAAGGTTGTTTCTTCTACTTCATCAAATTTAGGAAGAATAATTTCTGTTGAATGAGCTTTTAAGATATCACCATCTGCTAATTCATTAACATATTCTAATATTTTGACTCTTTTTTCGCCGCTAACGACGATTCTTAGATTACCATTAGGAAGAATTATTTTATTTTTTATCTTGGCTATAATACCTACTGAAGGTAAATCGGAGATATCTGGAGCTTCTTCGTATGGATCGATTGGACACACGATTAATATTTCACCATTATGTTTTTGTATAGCTAAATCTATTACTTTACTACTTATATCGTTATTTAAATCAAGTCTTACATCTTGAAAAGGGAGAAGAGCTATCTTCTTTAGAAGCATTACTGGTAAATTATTTTTCATGTTTCGCCTCCTCAAGTTATCAATTAATGCTTATTATATATTTTTAGGTATTCTTTGTCTATCAATTTGACAATTTTTTGACAAAAAAAGAGACAAAAATTTTTTTTGTTCTTTTTAATTAATATAAATAAATTTTATGATATTTATAAATTTGTTTTTTATCTTCATTTATTCACTTAAGGATGCAAGATCTTCATTTAATGTTTGGCATCCATCAGTGGTACTTCTTGATACTATTTCTTTTTCTTTATCGAATGATATATCTTCTTCATTATACTTTATTGAGTAGATTTTATATAAATCTTTTTTATCAATATCATTAAGATCTGTTTCGTCATAACATCTACTAAGTTCATCTTTATTATCATATGCTATAAAACGGAATAAGTTATCTTTTGAAGATTTATATACTGTCTTATCAAGG
>DEUO01000080.1:0-11066 GCA_002362595.1 Caryophanales bacterium UBA3260 | reverse complement strand
TTTATATACTGTCTTATCAAGGATTTTTATATCTGTATTATATTTTTTTGATAGTTGATAGAAAATAGTATTACCTTTTATTAATATTAAATCTTTACCTGTATTAAGGATAATGGAATTAGAATAAAAATATGTTTCGAGATTAGGAATTTTATTATTCTCTTTAATTAAATCTATATCTTCGTCTATTTTATATGTTTCGGCATCTACTTCTTTCATACTACTTGCGGAGAATAGGAAATTTATTTTATTAGCACTAATGTATCTTGCTCCTCCAGTAGATATATATGTAAGTTTGTCACTCCATATTTTTATAGTACCAATGCAATCATTCATTAGGTATTTAGTTATTGTTTTATCTTCTTTTATTTTGTATACATATTTGTACGATCTAACTTCACATGTGCCTAATTTTAGAGGTTCTGATAATGTTACTTCACGACTGTAAATACCAACATAATCTGATACATCAATATCATCTGATTTAGCAGGTGTTTCATCTGCTGCTGGATTTTTTAAGGTTGGATCAGCTGGTACAGTTACAGTTGAATCTATATTACTGTTTTTACGATCATAGTAACCTTCAGTATCTTTTAGTGTTGTTAGAGAAAATATTAGAAGTGAAACAATAGTTACTATGAAAGAAAAAAAGTATAATTTATCTTCTTTCAGACGAGTTGCAAAATGCTTAAATAGTTGATAAGTAGTGTTGTTTTTTTTCTTGGTTTTTGGTTTTTGTTCTTCTACACAAATTACATCAATGACTTCTAAAGCTTTGGTTTCTTCATTAGAGGTATTAATTTTTTTTATATCTGAAGATGTTTTGGTTACTTTTTTTGCAGTCTTTTTTGTTGATGTTTTAGTATTATTTTCTTTTGCCATATTATCACCTATTCTTGTTTTATTATATCATAGATTACTATTTGATTAAAGAAAAAGAATAACATTCTTGTTATTCTTCTCCTCCTAGTATTTCTAATGCACGACGCATTCTCATATCATATTTAACTACTTCTAATCCACCAAAATGAGTTAGGAATTCTTCTTTATCGATACCATATTGTTCAGCCATTTTTGTTGCTTCAGCATTAGCATCTTCATCATTTATTTCGATTTTTTCAGCGTCTGCTACTTCTTCGATTAAGTAACGATATTTAACTCTTTTTTCGGCCTCTGGTTGCATTTGTTTATGCATGTCTTCTTGTGTAGTACCTGTAAATTGGAAATATTGATCTAGCGATAAACCTTGCATTTTCATTTGTTCTGCAAATTGATTTATCATTCTATGAATTTCATCATCAACGATTTCTTCATTTATTTCTACTTTCATATTTTTTGAAGCTGCTTCTAGTACTTCATCAATGTATTTATTCTTTATTTCTTCTTCTTTACGATCTTCTAGAGCTTTCTTTACTTCTTTACGGAAATCTTCTTCAGTTTTAATGTCTTCATAGCCTAAGTCAGCATAGAATTCTTCATTAAGTTCTGGTAGAACTCTTTCTTTAATTTCTCTTACTGTTACAGTAAATTTAACTTTTTTACCAGCTAGTTCTTTAGTATATTCTTCTGGGAATTGTAAATCTAGGTCTTTTGTTTCATCAACTTTCATTCCTACAATTCCTTCTTCGAATCCTGGAATAAATGTATGAGTACCAATTTCTAGTGGATAGTTTTTGCCACTTCCACCTTCTAGTGGTTTACCATCTACGAAGCCATCGAAGTCGATAACTGCTGTATTTCCTTCTACTACTTCGCCGTTTTCTTTAACAACGATATCAGCAAAACGAGAACAAATTCTTGCTACTTCTTCATCGATTTCTTTTTTACTTACTTTTACTTCGTCTTTTTTAACTCCTAGGTCTTTATATTTACCTAGTTTTACTTCAGGACGAGTTATAATGGTGAAGATAAATTTAATATGTTTTTCATCTATTTCTTTAACATCCATTTTTGGTTCACAAACTGGTATTAATTTTTGTTCTTTAATAGCATCTGTATAAGCTTTATTTACTGCAGTATCTACAGCATCCATGTAAAGAGATTCAATACCAAATTTTTGAAGATAGATGTTTTTTGGACATTTTCCTTTTCTAAAGCCATCTACTTTAATATCTTTTACTTTCTTTTTAAATGTAGCATCAAGAATGTCTTCCCATTCTTTGCCTTTAATTTCCATTTCTATATCATGTACATTTTTCATGATTAATCCTCCTTTTTTATAAACACATCATATTATACCTAATATTTTTTTATTAAGCAATGATTTTATTTTGATTATATTATATAATATTTTCTATTTAATTAATAGTGGAATATGAAAAAAGCAAACAACTAGTTTGCTTTTGCTTTATTAAGCAATACTTAATACTTTTATTTGGTATGTTCCATTTGGCCCTTCGACATTTATAACGTCGCCAACTTTACTTCCAATTAAAGCTTGACCAATTGGAGATTCGTTACTAACTTTATTAGCAAATGGATCTGCTTCTAGAGAACCAACAATGTAGTATGTGTCTTCTTCATTATCGTCAATATAAAGAATTGTTACTTCACATCCTACGTTTACTTTATCTTTATCTTTTGTATCAATAATTGTTGCATGTTCTAATTTATATTCTAATTCAACGATTCTTGCTTCTATTTTAGCTTGTTCATCACGAGCAGCATCATATTCTGAATTTTCAGATAAATCGCCATGACTTCTTGCTTCTTTAATAGCTTGAACGTTTTCAGCCCTTTTATTTACTCTTAAATCATTTAATTCTTCTTCTAATTCTGCATATCCTTGAGCAGTTAATAGAATTTCTTCATTTTTTGCCATTATAGCATCTCCTTTAAATAACTAGTTAAAGATACTACAAAAATTGTGAAATGTCAAACACTTTTTTGCGCATCATATCATATTTAGTTAATTTTATGTTACATTTGAATTTAACAATCATTTTTGGATGATTAGCAACTTCGATTAAGTTATCGTCTTCATCCGTAATATTTTCAGGGATAGTAAATGTTGTTGCTTCTAAGTTTGGGCCAAAGAATTCAACTGTTTCACCTGGTGTAAAATAGTTTCTTTGTTCTAAGGTTACAATATTTGTTTCTTCATTATAGTCATCTACTATGCCAAGGAAATCTTTATTACTTATTTCGTCGCGGTTGCTTAAGAAGTATTGTTCTTCTTTGCCAGGCAAGGTATTAAAGAATTGTTCTGTTGAATCGCGATTAGCGCATCTATTTAAGATACTTAAGCTATATTTAGTATATGCATCATCTAATGTATTGTTTACTATTTTATCTATAAGATGACGATATGTATAAATAACAGTAGCTATATAGTAAACACTACGCATTCTTCCTTCTACTTTAAAAGAATTAACACCTATTTTTATCATTTCTTCGATATTATTTATCATATTTAAATCTTTAGGAGTCATACTAAAGATTTGATCTGATTTATCACTATCAAATGTGAAACGACATACCTGGGCACATCCGCCACGATTACTATCACGATTTGTTGCATAGTTTGATAATACACAACGACCACTTATACTTGTACACATTGCACCATGAACAAAACATTCTAGTTCGATACCTGTTTCTTCTTTTATACGTTTTATATCTTCTTTTGTTGCTTCGCGTGCTAGTACAACACGAGTTGCGCCGAGTGATTGATAGAATTTTACAGTTTCATAGTTTAGAGATGAAGCTTGAGTTGAGATATGAAGTTCTAATTTTAGATTTAGTTTTTTCCATAAATCCATTACGACAACATCAGATACGATTATAGCATCTACACCTATATGGTCTAGTTCTTTTAAGTATTCTTCTAAACCAGTCAAGTCTTTATCGTGAAAGACAATATTTACTGTTACATAGACTTTTTTATTTAGGTTGTGCGCAAATGAGACGGCGGAAGCAATGTCTTCTAAGCTAAAGTTATGAGCATTAGCACGTAAACTATAGTTCTGGCCCCCAAAATATATGGCATCAGCACCATAAAGACATGCTATTTTAAGTCTTTCGTAGTCACCAGAAGGTGCTAATAATTCGATTTTATTCATAATTAGACCTCCTTTAATTTATATATTGTTTCTTTTTCTAAGAAGCCATTATCTTCATTTTCATTATTATAATTTTCAATATCATTTAAGAATGACATTACTTCTTGATGATCTATTAATGTTGGGTTTATGTAGAAATATTTAATATTTTTTTCATCTAGTAAAGAGTGACCATTAAAAATATTACCACTATACATAACTGTGCCATACTCATTTTCTATAGCATGAAATTTTACTTTAGTAGCACGATCAACTATAGTGTTGTTGTTTTCTTTATCAAGAGCAAATTCTTCACTCCAATTAGTTAAGAGAAGTCGACGACTATACATAACTTGATTATAGCCATATAAATGAAGACATACTTCTTTTTGAGAATTATTTACAATATTAGTTATTTCTTCTTTGGTTAGTTCATTACTTATTACGATACTATCTACTTTTTCTAACCAGAAATTAACTGATTCAGTATTAGTTTGAAAATGATTTTGAAAGAATATTAGCTCAACATCTAGTTTTAATTCTTTTGCAAGCATATATACAGCAATATCTTCATAGACAATACCTTTTATATTATTTAATTTTTTTAATAATTCTTTTAGTTTATCGACACTTTTACAATCGAGAAGACGATTTATTAAGATATATTTATTTGAAACTTCTTGTTTATTTATTTCTTCTAAGGTATATGTTTTATAACCTACACAATATTCATCTAAAGGAAAAAGAAAAGTAGAGATACCTACTTTTCTATAATCGTTTACATATTTTATATCATCTACTGCTATTAAAATATTAGATATCATCTTTACGAATACTTACGGATAGTCCGTCTCCTACATCATAAAATTTAGTTTCAAATTTATCGTTTTCTTTAAGAAAGTCAATATAGTTTTCGATTTTACCTACTAGTTGTTTTAAGTTGCGACTAGCAATATTATTTCTATTTCCAACATGACCATGGAATTTTAAATTATCAGTTATTATTACGCCGCCTGGATTTAGAAAATACTTATATTTTTCAAAGAATTTAGTGTATTGACCTTTGGCTGCATCGATAAAAATAAGATCGTATGATACACCAGAAAGATTAACTTCTAGAGCATCTTGATATACAACATTTATTTTATCTTCTAAGCCACATTCTTTAACGTTTTTTAAGCATTCCATGTATCTTGTTTCATCGCGTTCGATTGTTGTTACTTTAACATTTTCTTTTACTGATGCCATTAATATTGCTGAGTAACCTATTGCACTACCTATTTCTAGGATTTCTTTTACATCATTAGCTTTAATAAATTTCATTATGAATGCTATAGATTCTTTTTCTATGATAGGTACATTATGATCTTTAGCATATTGTTCCATATTTAATATTTTTTCTTTCATATTATCACCTTTTATTTGTATTCATACCATAAACCATTAGCTTTTAGTTCATTAGTTTTAGCGATATGCTCACTATTTGTTTTAGTAAAATATGTCTTATGATTCTTATCAGCTACAAAGAAGTAATAGTCATGTTCTGTTGGTTCTAGGGATGCTATTATTGAATCAATACTAGGACTACATATTGGTCCGGCTGGTAGTTTTCCTGCTAGAGAGATATGACGTGTATTGTATGCATTTGGTGTATCTATTTCTTTTTGATATAAGTCACGTTCACTCATTTCGACTTTAGCGCCATAATAGGTTGTAACATCACTACCTAGTGACCATCCTGATTCTAGACGGTTATAAAATACACCTGAGACACCTTTACGGTCGTCACTATTTGATCCTTCTAATTCAATAATACTAGCCATAGTTAATATTTCATGAATAGTATAGTTAGAATTTTCTATTTCTTCTTTATATGGGTTTAATTTACGTTCAGTTTCATCTAACATTTTATTTATAATTACATCAATATTATCATCTTTGTTAAAATGGTACGTATCAGGATATAAGTATCCCTCTAACGCATAATATAATTTATCATTTAATATATCAGTAGTCAAGAACCAATATTTATCAATTAAGTCTTGTAAATATTCTTTATCTTGGAGATGTTCTATTATATCTTTTTCTGATAATTCGAAATTAGAACTTATTATACTAGCATAGTTAGTTAGTCTTTTACCTTCAATAAATGTTACAGGAATACTATTATCTATTACTTTACCATTAGATATTACTTCGATAATTTCTTTTAGAGACATTCCTTTATTTAGTGAATATGCACCTGCCTGTAAGACAACTTTAGAATTAAGTTTTAGATATATATATCCGACGTATTTATTGGATATAAGACCTTTATCAGCTAGATTATCAATTAGTTTTTTGGATGATGATCCTTGTTCTAAAGTTACCACAATATTATTTTTAGAATCTGTTTTATCTATTTTTTTATCATAGCTATTTATTGATATGTTATAGAAGATGATAAGTCCTAAAATACAGATTACAAAAAAAGAAAATATAGTGGTAGCTATAATTGTTACTTTCTTTTTCATTAACCTTGAGCGTTGTCCTCTGATTCACTAATTTTTTCTTGTACTGAAGATAAAATATTTTCGATTACTAACCATTCTTTTTCTGACTCAATTGGCATTAAAGCAGGATTTTGACCTGTTGGATCGTATACAGAAGCATATACTTTTGTACTTCCTTCTTCATCTAATGTATTATCTGTATATACGATATAACTTTTTTTTGTTTCATCTGAATCAAATGTAAAAAGTATTTCACATTCTATTTCTTTACCTTTATCATCTACTATTGTAAATATTCCTTTTTTTTCGTTTGTCATAATTAATTCCCTTTCATCTTTAGATAAGTGTCAAGTATGATACTTGCTGCAACTCCATCTATTACTTTTTTTCTTTTTTTTCGACTCATATCTGCTTCTAGAAGATAATTTGTTGCTTCGACCGTTGAAAGTCTTTCGTCTATTAGTGTTACTTCAAGATGATAACGATTTTCTAAAGCATCTTTGAACTTTAAGCTTCTATCTGAGGCAAATCCAAGTGAATTATTCATATTTTTTGGTAAACCTAGTACCAAGTTTGTAATTTCTTTTTCTTTTATTATAATATCCAGTTCTTTGAAAAGCATATCATAATCTTCATTTTCATACCTAAGTACTTTGTATGGTGAGGCAATGGTGTTTGTCTTATCTGAGAGTGCTAAGCCTAGAGTCTTTGTTCCTAAGTCAAGTCCTAAAGAGCGCATTATTTTTTTAAATACTCCTCTAAGATTATAGCCATTATTTCGGCACGATCAAAATCAAGTATTTTACTTCGTGAATCTTTGTAGCTAGAGATATATCCTGGATCGCCACTAATTAAGTAACCAACAATTTGATTTATAGGATTATATCCTCTTTCTTTTAGTGCTTCAAATACTTCATCTAACGTACTAGCGATAAGTTTCCTCTTAACAAGACTTACATCAAACAGACTTGTATTTTCATCCATATTAACACACATCCTTTAGTACACTATAATTTTAACATTTTTTTTATAATTTGAAAAGAATTATTCACATTTATTCTATTATACTGTCTAATATTAGATAATCCTTTTTAGGTTCTTTATAATATATTATTTTTACTTTAGTATCTTTTTTAAGGCATGATACTTCACTAGAATCATGAAGTAAGATACCAATATAAGTATTTTCATCAATAACTTTTTTTAAGCGAATCCATACTTGTTCTATTCTTTTATTTTCAAGAGGTATTAGAACTTCGATATCATCTGGGTAATCTGCGTGACGAAATTTATCTATTTTAGTTATGGAACGAGTTTTAACAAGTTCAATGTCTTCATAGTATTCATGTTTTAGAATATCTTCATAATTTAAGTTTATTTTTAATGGCTGAAAGTCTATATTTTCAAAGTTATCTTCATTAGTTATTATTATTTTATCTTTTACTTCATCTTCATATTTATCACCGATTATTATTAGATTTAAACCCATATTATGGTTAATATATGAAATAGCTATTAATGGTTCTTCTAAGTTGCGTGATTTAGTTTTCTTATATTTATCTGGTACATTGTATAAATGAAATGAATGAAGATTTAAATCACGAAAATTATTAAACTGACGATATAACATTTTATATTATTTCCATAGCATGGGTAAATTTACGAGATATATAATCAAGATATTCTTTGTTTTTTAAATCTTTTAACCATTCTTCATCTATACTATTATAACCATATAATAAACCAGCTATAGATCCTGTTATAGCTCCAATTGTATCTGTATCTTCTCCTAGATTTATAGCTCCTATTATAGCTTGATTATAAGAATCAGTATTTAGAATGGTCCATAAGACTGCTTCTAATGTGTATACAACGTAACCAGTTGAAGATATATCATCAATATCTAAATCTTTTATATTATCTTTTAATATACGATGATATTCATTTATTGTTTCTTCTTTAAACCATTTATAATCTTGATTTCTAATATATTTTAAGCTTGTTTTTTTATCATTACCATTTAAGATATATATAAAGTATTTTACATAGATATAGCACCCCATAATACTTATTTCGTGAGCATGAGTTATACTTGATGCATGAGATACTATTTCATATATAGCATCATCATCTAATTCTTTATAATAACAATAGAAAGCTATGGGCATCATACGCATTAATGAACCATTACCATTTTCACTAATAGAGTTACCGCCGCACTTTGTTGCATCAATTTTATCATTCCAGTAGCGCATTAGAGCATATTTAGTTGTAATTCCTATGTCAAATACTTCGTTTGTTGCAGTATATTTAGATTCGTTTATCCAACTACAAAATTTATCTGCCATATCATAATAATCTATTTTAGGATGTTCTGATATTGAATCCATTGTTGCAAGAGTCATAGAAGTATCATCTGACCATATACCTTTATCGATATCATAACTACCATATCCAGTCATTTTTGTTACCGGTGATTTTATTAAATTTTTACGATGTTCAAATTCGATAGGAACTCCTATTGCATCTCCTATGGCAAAGCCATAAAGAGAATCGCGTATTCTATTCATTTTTATTACTCCTTTATATTTTTATTATACAAAAAAATAAGAAAAGAAAAAAGTAGTTTATTTACTACTTCTATCTAGAGTAACGACTTTTTATTTTTTTAGTTAAGGTTATTGTATCTTCGTATATTTCGACATTATTATCAATACCTGATCCTATTTTTACGTTAGGTTTTACTTCTTCACCATGATAATCAGTTCCTCCTGATGTTAATAGGTCATATTTAGTAGCTAAATAGCGATAGTATTCACGATTATTGGGTAAATTATGAATGTGAATTACTTCTATTCCTTTTAAGCCACAACTAATCAAATACTTAATTTCTTCTTCTAATTCTTGATTAGTTAGTTTTAATGATACTGGATGAGCAAGAATAGGTACTCCCCCTGCTCCGTTTATTAGGGAAAGACACTCTTCTTTTGTTAAACCTTTTTTAATTTTACTTACTTTTTTATAAGCGTATGTAAGGTATTTATCAAATGCTTCATCAACAGTATGACATAATCCTAGTTTTATAAGAAGTAACGCAAGATGTGGGCGACCAATATTACCTTTTATTTCTAGCAATTTATCTATTTCTGATTGAGGAATTATAATATTAAAATCTTTTTTTAGAACTTCAATATAAAGTAACATGTTATAAATAGAAGCTTCTTTCATTTCATGTAATCTAGTATTTAGTTCTTCATTATTTAAATCAATGTTATAACCTAGTATGTGCATTCTCCCTTTTGGGACTTTGGCAGTTAGTTCTACACCACTATATAAAGTTATTCCTTCTTTTTGATGAACTATTAATTCTTTAGAGCCATCGATATTGTCGTGATCAGTTAGAGCAATTGTACCAATATTTTCTTGTATTGCCATATCGATTAATTCTTCTGGTGTTTTTGATCCATCTGAGTAAATACTATGCATATGCATATCTAATTTTTTTTCCATATTTATTACTTCCTTTTCTAATTGAATTATAATACTATTTAATTTATAATTAAAATACATATTGCTAATATTAGTAATAACTGGAGGTTATGATATGAATGTAAATTTTGAACTATATAAAATTTTTTATGAAGTTGCTACTTTAGGTAATATCACTAAAGCTAGTAAGAAATTAATGATAAGTCAGCCAGCCGTTACTAAACAGATTAAAGCGTTAGAAGAACAATTAGGTGGGCAATTATTTATACGTACCAAAAGAGGAGTTATATTAACCGATAATGGCAAAGAAATATATACATATGTTAAACAAGGTATGCATTGTTTTGAAGCTGCAGAATTGCAATTTTCTAATTTAAAGAAATTAGAAACGGGAACAATTAGAATTGGAATTAGTACTACTTTATGTAGGATTTTTTTACTTAAATACTTAGAAAAGTTTCATAAAGAATATCCTAATATAGCAATACAGTTGTTTACTGATCCTTCTAAAAAGATGAGAAAGATGCTTAAGGATGGAACAATAGATTTATTAATTGCTAAAGAATTAGATGGTGAAGATGACGATTTAAATATTGTTAGATTAGGCAAGTTACATCAATGTTTTATATCTTCTTCTGTCTTTTATGAAGAACTTAAAAATAAAGTTATTTCTTTAAGTGAATTAGATCAGTATCCCCTACTTTTTCCTAAATCGCCTTCAACAACGCGTAAGTCATTTAATGATTTTTGTAATGTACATAATATTACTTTAACATCTAAGATTGAGATAGCAAGTGCGAGTCTACTTGAGGATTTTGTCGAGATTGGATTAGGAATTGGGTTAGTTACCGAAGAATATTCTTTAAATGAAATAAATGATAAAAAAGTATTTGTCATAAAGACAGAACCAGAGATACCTTCTATACCTTATTCACTTATGACATTAAAAGATTCTTATCATAGCTTTGGAACGAATAAATTATTAGAAATGATTCTTAAAGATATAAAAAGACAGGATTAAATCTGAAGTTGTAAGATAAAAGTG
>DEUO01000060.1 GCA_002362595.1 Caryophanales bacterium UBA3260 | reverse complement strand
AAAAGAGTCCTGTTCATTTGGGAATAGAAGAATTATGTAATATTATACCTAGTAATATAAGAAATAAAGTTTATTGTATGCATATAAATAATAGAGAATTAATTAATATTATAGAAAAAGAAGGATTTAATTTAGTAAAGGTAGAAGAAAGTTAGAAATAAATGGTTGTAATAAGAGATAAGTTAATGGTATTATATTTATAATAGAGGTGTTGGCAATGCAATATAGTGTAAGAGAATTAAGAGATAGTTTAAATGATAAAGTGGCCGGTTTAGGAATATCAGAAGAATTTAGAGGGTCTGTTGCTTTTCATTCTGTATTAGTAGAGATAGATGTATTAATTGCACAAATGAATATGTTTAGTGTTGCAAGTAGTGTAATGGTAACAGAAGAGAAGAAAAAAATATCATTTGAATGGGATTCACCATACCAAGAACATTATCAATTCTATATTAAAGTAAAGAATAAAAATGAACTAAGTTGTGCAGTTGTAGTAGAAAGAAAACCAGAACTTGGTAAAGATGGATTGTTTACAAAAGAAAAAAGAGTTATAGAAAAGAAAGCAGAACGTAATGAAAATAATGAAGTAGTATTAACTACTAGTGGTGCTATTGTAAGAAATATAGATAATAATACTAAGTCTTTAAATAGAAGTTTTGCTGAACGTAAGATATATGATGAATATGGAGTTATGAAAGATAGAGAATTTAGAACATATCCAGAAATGCCGTTAAATGATCATATTGATAAATTAAAAATAGATTCTATACTTTATATACCAAGATTAGTTTTTGTTGGAGGATTTATGAGTGATGAATATGAAACAAGAACAGTAATGGTAAGACATATGTTAGATACAGCTAGAGTTTTAGTAGATAATCGTAAAGAAGAAAAAAAATTTATTGGTGAGATACCATTAAATAGAGAACATGGATTAAAAAATATGGAACTTGATAAAGAATTTAATTATCCTAAAGAAGTATTAATAAAACCAATGTCTAATGAAGAATTAGAAGAATTAATAAGAAAAGAAAGAAATAGCGTTGTAGGAGAGGGATTAAGACGCTATGCTAAAGGAAGAACTGAATATTATTATAGTTCTGTAGAAGATAATAGTTTTATATCAGATTTTGATGGAACTAAGAAATTAAATTAAGATATGAATATTGACTGTTAAAATAGATTTTAACAGTTTTTTTATGAAAAAATTACAACTTTGTATAAAAATGTAACAAAGTGCATTGACAAAGTATATTACTTTGTACTAAAATGTAACTATGTGAGGGAGATGATAGGATGAGAGTTCTAAAAGAAGGACCAGGATGGTCAATTGAACAAGTATGTACAGGAAAAGGAAATGGTGGAGGAGGATGTGGAGCAGTACTAGCTGTTGAAAAAGAAGATATTTATGAAACTTCAAGTACTGACTATACAGGAGATACTGATTACTTCTTTACATTTAAATGTCCATGTTGTGGAGTTGAGACTGATATTCCTGATAAATTAGTACCATCGGGAATAAGAAATATGGCAAGAGAAAAGAGTAGAAGTTTAAGAAGATAAGAGGAAGAAGGATTATTATGAGAGTAATAAGTGATCCTGTTCCAGTAAAATGGAATATAGAAAAAACTTGTGATGATAATGACATTTATGGTGTTATTGGTTGTGGAGCAACATTAGAAGTAGATTACACTGATATTTATACAAAAGAATATGAGAAAGGCTATTGGAGTAGTAGTGATGAAGAATTTGTTCATTATATGGCGCATTCATTTTGGTTTAAATGTCCTTGCTGTGGTAAAGAAAATGTTATTTCAGATCAGGAAATACCAGAAAAAATTAGAATAATGATATTAAATTCTGAGAAAGAAAAAAAGTTAGAGCGTCGAAAAAGAACAAAGAATAAGTAATAATTGAAGGTGAAAATATGAAAGTTATAAGAGAACCAGAACCTGTTAAATGGAGTATTCAAAAAACATGTGTTGCAGATATAAATAGAGAAGAAATAGGTTGTGAGGCAGTTTTAGAAGTAGACTATACAGATATATATGAAAAAACAAAACAAAACTTTAGATCAACTGGTGATTGGGGAGAAGGATATACAGAAACAGTTAAGATATATACATTTAAATGTCCATGTTGTGGTGCAGAAAATGAAGTTAAATTTAGCGAAATTCCTGATAAAATTAGAAAGATAATTGAAAAGAGAGAAAAAGAGAAACAATTAGAAAAAAAGAAATAATAAAAGGTAAAGGAGTAGTAATATGCAAATAATAGAGAATTCACCATTATGGAAGATAGAAAAAGAATGTACTTCTAATAATAATGGCTGTGGAGCAATATTAGAAATAGAAGCTGTTGATATCTATTTAAGTTATCAACATGGTAGTAATAAATACTTATATACTTTTAGATGTCCATGTTGCAATAAAGAAACTACGATACCTGAAAATGAAATTCCATTTAGTATTAGAAGAGCAATATTAAATATAGAACAAGCTAATGGATTAAGAATAATTAATTTAAGAAAATTAGGATATAGATAGAAAGAAAGTAAGTAAGGGGGATTATATGAAAATATTAGAAGAAGGCAAAAAATGGTCAATTAATTGTAGATGTAGAGGAATTGGAGTAACTGGTGGTGGCTGTGGAGCATTGCTAGAAATAGAAGCAAATGATATATATGCTATTATAAAAAAGGTAGAAGATGAAACTAGTGAATTTATGTATTTAAGAGATGAATACTGCTATACATTTAAGTGTCCATGTTGTAATATAGAGACAGAGATAGATGGGAAAGATTTACCAATTAATATAAAAAGAAATGCACTTGAAAGTTTAAAACCGGGTGTTAAAGAAATCAGAGTAAATAAGGATGGGAGAATGTATTTATGAGTGAAGTAAAATTTAATGTAGCGTATACAACAGATTTGCTAATATTTGGAATAGATAGTAGAAAGAACGCTAATACGCGTTCTTTACCTAAAAAATATTTTAGTATATTACTTGTTAAAAGAAATAAAGAACCATATATGAATAAATGGTGTTTACCAGGAGGTTTTATAGATAATGATGAAACATCATTAATAGCTAGTAGTAGAGTATTAAAGAAAGAAACTGGTCTTACTGATGTATATATGCAACAATTAAAAGTAAATGACAGTTTAGATAGAGATCCAAGAGGAAGAGTAATATCTGTTTCTTATATGGCTTTAATAGATAGAACATTACTTAAAGATACATTAAATGAAGAAGCTAGTTGGTTTGATATAGATGTAATAGAAGGTAATGGTACATATATAGTAAATTTAAGTAATGGGGAAGATATTATTAGTTATGAAGTTAAAAGAAATGATATAGATATAAAGAGTGAAGAGTATAGTTATGAAATAGAAAGAAAGAGTGAACTTGCTTTTGATCATGATAAGCTTATTATAGAAGGTATTATGGCTTTAAGAGATAAAGTTAATAAAACAGATATAGTATTTAATTTAATGCCACAAGAATTTACGATAGGTGAATTAAAACAAGTTTATGAGTTATTACTTAATAAGAAATTAATTAATTCGGCATTTAGAAGAACAATTGCTGATAAAGTTATTTTAACAGATAAAATGATAAAGACAGGAGGACATCGACCTTCTATACTATGTAGATATAATGAAGAGAGGAATAAATAGATGGAAGAAATGGTAGATGTAATAGATTCTATTACAGGGGATAAAACAGGTGAAGTAGTAAGTAAGAGAGAAGCACATAGTAAAGGAATATGGCATAGTTCAATACATATACTTTTAGTTAATAAAGATAGGACAAAAATATTATTACAGAAAAGATGTGCTGATAAAAAATTATATCCAAATAGATGGGATATAACTGTTGGTGGTCATATTAGTGCTGGAGAAAATCCTTTAATAAGTGCACATAGAGAATTAGAGGAGGAATTAGGATTAGATTCTAAAAAGTATGATTTTAAATTTATAAAAAGAATAAAAGAAGAATTTATTAATAATGGAATAAATAGTAAAGAATTTGTATATGTTTACTTAATAGAAGAAGATGTTAATTGTAAAGATATAGTTTTGCAGAAAGAAGAAGTAAGTGAAGCTAGATGGTTTAAGAAAGAAGAATTTTTAGATTTAATTGAAAAGAAATTAATAATAAATCATTATCAAGAGTTTGAAATATTAAAGGATATTTTGGTTTAGGGTTTATAGTTATTTTTTATGTAGGTATAAAATGTGTTTAGAACTATATTGAAAATGATTGGTAAAAGTATAATTTAAAATAGAGAAAAAACGCTAAAAAGATATTTGGAAAAAGTGCGTTTTTTTTGGTTTACATTCTCAATTATTGTGATAGAGTATACTTCGATACATTTGATGTTTGTAGCTTTCTATTCGGGGTTTTGGTTTTATAACTAATTCACGAATGGAGGTGGTATTGATGAGTTTGGAAGGATTTTTCAAAAATATCATTATACTGGTACTTCTAGGTATTGTGATAATTCTTATTTTACAAATCGCAAAATAAAAAAAGTTTCTGATTTAGTATAATCAGAAACAAACAATACAACGAAAGCTTTAAAACATCAAAGTATCATTTTTAAATG
>DEUO01000156.1 GCA_002362595.1 Caryophanales bacterium UBA3260 | reverse complement strand
TTTATTTTATTATATTCTTTTTTATACCATTTAGATAATTCATTTATATGAGATATATAATCTTTATATGTTATTATGTTTGTACAATCAAATTGAATTATTTTATTATTCATATAGATTCCTTTGATCTTTAATGTAACATTTTCCTTTATGGTTTATAAATTCAGGATTTCTAGTTAGTTTAGTTTGATCATCAGTTATGTTACCAATAAAGAATTTAGGATTAGGTATAAGATAGCAGCATTCATACATGTCTCCTTTATAATCTATCGCTAGAGAGTTTGTGCAATAACCGCAACGTTCTGTAACTCCTACTTTAACATGATCAGAATAATTATTAAATTTTTCTTTTAATTCACTTTCTGTTTCAGGAACAGAGATAATATGATTATCACGAGCACGACCAAAATTTACAACAGGGCGAATTATTAATTTAATAGCGTCTTCAGGAGTAGATATTTCATTTAAAAGATCAATTACTTTAAATGTGTCTTCGTAGTTAGCTGCACTTAATGTTAAACGAGGTTTTACTGGTATTTTCTTTTTTAAGCATAATTTTATACCTGCTATAGCACGAGAGAAGGCTTCTTTATTACCTCTTATTTTATTATGCATTTCTTCTAAACCATCTAATGAAATTTGGCAAGATAGATTTGGATTAATAGATAATAATTCATCTAATTTTTCTTCTGTTAAAAGATAGGCATTAGTAACTAATTCTAATTCTGCTCCATAAGAAGCTAGACTAGTAGCTATTTGTTTTACTGTATCAAATTCAAGTAATGGTTCTCCACCAGTTGCTGATACTACTTCTGGTTTATAATAGTGATAAAATGAATCTATCTCCTCTTGAGTATATTTACGAGCTCTTTGCTCTTTATTAGATCCAGCACGATTATAGCAATGTTCACATGATAAGTTACATTGACTTGTTACTAGATGTCTCACTTCCTTTAATTCTATTTTTACTTTGTCATTTTCATTCATAATGATACCTCCAATATAATTTAGGATTTTATTATATTCTTTATTTATAATATTTTCAACTACTATAAGATATTAAAGTAACTTATTTGTAACATATATATATTATTTTATTTTTATGGAGAGAAATGCAACTAAAAGGTGGCAAAATTCAACCTATAGTTTGTAGAATGCAACTGGTTGATTAATTATAATTATAGTCAGAGGTGATGGAATTGAATATATTAATTTTGACTGGTAGATTTGGTTTTGGTCATTATAGTGCGGCCTTATCTATAAAAGAAAAGATATTAAAAGATAATCCTACTTATAATGTAATTATATTAGATTTTATAGAATATATATTTCCTTATATAAGTAAGATTATTTATAATGGATTTAATTTTTTAGTAAATAAATGTCATACAATATATAATATATTTAATAGAGTTGCTGCTAAGAAAAGTAGAACTCCTTTAAAAATGGTAATAATTAAAAAGATAGAATCTTTATTAAATGAAAATAAAATTGATTTAATTATATCTGTAGTACCAATGTCTACACAATATATATCTGCTTATAAAAGATTTTTCAATAATAAGATTCCTCTTAATACTTGTATTACGGATGTAGATGTTCATGAAGAATGGATAAGTGATGAAACTGATTATTATTTTGTTGCTGATAATAAAACAAAAGATAACTTAATAAAGATGAATGTCTTAGAAAGTAAGATTATTGTTTCAGGTATTCCAGTAAAAGAAGAATTTGTAATAAGTAAAAAGACAAATAAAAAGAATATTCTTATTATGGGTGGAGGTTTAGGTCTTATTCCAAAATCTGGAGATTTATTAGAGAAGTTAAATAATAATAAAGATATAAATGTTACTATAATAGTTGGTAAAAATAAGAAGTTATATTATAAGTGTCTAAATAAATATAAGAATATTAAAGTAATTGGATTTACACAAGAAGTATATAAATATATGGATGATGCTGATTTAATTATTACTAAAGCTGGAGGAATTACTTTATTTGAAGCTATTAATTCTGAGACACCTATGTTTGTTATTAATCCATTTCTTACACAGGAAATGGGAAATGCTTTTTATATAGAAGAGAAGAATATAGGTAATGTATTATGGAATAAAAATAATAATGTATATGAGGAATTAATTAAATTATTAGAAGATAGAAAGAAGTTAAAGATAATGAGTCATAATATGAAAATAATTAAAAATGATTTATTAGATATTCCATATACAATAATAAATAAAAGGGAGGTTTATTAATGTTATTAGTTGTAATTATATTATTAATATATGGATGTTATGTAGTATTTCCTACTCTCTTTTATAAAATGAAATATAAATATAGAAAGAAGAATAATGATAAAGTTATATATTTAACATTTGATGATGGTCCTAGTGAATATACTGATAAATTATTAGATGTATTAGATAAATATAAAGTTAAAGCTAGTTTTTTCTGTGTAGCAGAGTTTGCTAATATACATAAAGATATAATAAAAAGAATGAAGAAAGATAAACATTTAATTTGTTTGCACTCATATAAACATGATAATGCTCATTTAATGGGAATATATAAAACAGAAAAAGATTTTAATAATAGTAAAGATATTATGAATTCATTAGGGGTTAAAATAAATTATTATCGTCCTCCTTGGGGACATATAAATATATGGGGAGTTAAAAAAGCAATAGAGAATAAATGGAAGATAATATTATGGGATGTAATGGCAGAAGATTGGCAGAAGAATAGCTCAGTATTAGATATAGAAGTAAAGTTGCTTAGAAGAATAGAAGCGGGAGATATAATATGTTTACATGATGGTAGAGGTAGTAATAATGCTCCAGAAAGAACTATAGAAGCTGTTGATAAAGTAATACCTATTTTACTTAATAAAGGTTTTAGATTTGAAACGATAGATAGATATGAAGAAAAAAATAATTAGAAATATAATTTATTTACTAATATTTCTTAGTATACTGATAATTACTTTTTATATAATATTTAAGAATAATAATATAATTC
>DEUO01000097.1 GCA_002362595.1 Caryophanales bacterium UBA3260 | reverse complement strand
AATTTGATTTAATATTTTTATCTAATATTTCAGATTATGCTAAGAATTTCTTTAAAGGAGATTACTTAAAAGAATACTTCAGTTTTATAAAAAATGACATTACTAAGTTATTAACTGATAATGGATTAATTCAATCAGCATATATCTACGATTATGGTGATGATAAAGAAGTAAGAAGTGATATAAATATTGATAAAAGAAGAAAAGAAGTAATTACAAAAGAATTTGAAATAAAAATAATTCCAAGTACTATTGGATATTTAAGAAATGATGCTATAATAATACACAAAGGAGGAATTAATAATGGAGAGTAGATATGGAGGAGAATCATCCCCAGGACGTTCTTATGGCGAATCAAGGAGCTATTCATATAGAGAACCTAGAACAGTACATACTGGTGAATCAAGGCAACAAACATTTGGTGAATCAAGAAGAGATGTTTCATTAGAACCGACAGGAGGTATTACTGAACCACAATCAAGACAAGGAAGACTTGCAGAATTAAGAGCACAACTAACAAGATTAAGACAAGAGATTGCATACGAAAAAGAACAAAGAGAAAGAGCTGAAGAAGCTGAACTTGAACGTCAAATTTCAGCAGCTCAAGAAGAACTAAATGCTCTTAGAAACGATGGGCCGCAAAGAAGAAGATGAGTTTCGAAGAAGAATATGGTCATCTACACCGAAATCAAAAATGGCTTGTTAAGGAACTAATTGCGAGAGGAATAAAAGTAACTATCCTAGATAGTGAAGCAGGTATAATAAGAGCAAGTTATAAAAAACATGATGAACTAATACTAGATAGAGATTCTTCAATAATGCCTTACGCAGTATCTGTATTAGCAGGAAATAAAATGATAACAAAAAGATATCTTCAAGACTATAAAACAAGTGTCCCAATTGGTTGTGCATTTTATGCTGATGAAGAAGAATTTATAAAAGAAGCATTTAGAATGTTTGGTACAGGAGTAGTTATTAAACCAACATTTGGATCATATGGTCATGATGTATATATTGATTTACGTACTGAAGAAGAAGTATCAGAAGCCCTTCGTCAAATAAAAGAACATAGAGGAAATACAGAAATCTTAATTGAAGAATACTTTGATGCGCCAGAATATCGTATATTTATAACAAGAGAAGGTAAATATGCTGTATTAAATAGAGAACCAGCTTATGTTATAGGTAATGGAATAAATACTATTAGTGAATTAATAGAATTAGAAAATAAAAATAGAGAAGATATTACCAAAACAGCAATGTGTACTCTTGTAATAGATGAGGAAGCACAAAGATATATGAGAAATCATAATATATCATTTGATTATATTCCTAAAGAAAACGAAAAAGTTAGACTTAGATATAATTCTAATGTAGCAACAGGTGGCGTAAGCGTTGACTATACAGACTTAGTTCATCCAACTGTAATAAAAAATTGTCTAAAAGTTTTTCAAGCCTTTCCAGGACTTCCATATGCGGGTATTGACTATATGAGTAAAGACATTACAAAAGAACAAAGAGATGTTGATTATCGAATTATCGAAGTTAATACAAATCCAGGAGCTAACATGCATATGTTACCTGGATATGGTGAATCAAGAAATATTTCAGAAGCAATCGCTGATATGATTTATCCAGAAACAAGAGAAGAAAATAAAGAGGGAATATCTAAAATAAAAATATATAAAAAAATGGAGTATAAATAAAATATGAAAAAATATAGTAAAGCAATAAAATATATAATTATCATAATTGTATTAACAATGGGAATTATAATTGTAAATAGTTTAAAAAATAATGATAACAGAGTAGTAATATATTCTGCTGCCGAAGATGAAGTAAATGAAGCTATGATTAGAGAATTAAAAAATAAATTCCCTAAATATGATATAGTACTTGAATTTATGTCTTCTGGTAATATAGCTACTAAATTAGCAGCAGAAAAAACAAATACTAGTATTGATATTGTATATGATTTAGAATATGGAAGTATTGGTTTAGTATCAGATTATCTAGAAAATTTAGAATATGATGAAAGTAAATATAATAGCGAATTTATTACTAATAATGAAAAATATGTTCCAGTTGCACTTAGTTCAAATGCTATAGTTATAAATAAGAAAGAACTAGAGAAAAAAGGACTTGAAATACCAAAAAGTTATAGTGATTTACTAAAACCAGAATATAAGAATTTAATAGCAATGCCAAATCCTACAGTATCAGGAACTGGTTATATCTTTCTAAAATCATTAGTAAACGCAATGGGAGAAGACGAAGCATATAAGTATTTTGATAAATTAACTAATAATGTCCTTGAATATACATCTTCAGGATTAGTACCAGTTAGTTTACTTGAAAGAGGAGAAATTGCTATAGCAATGGGGCCAACAAGCGTTGCCGCAAGATCAATAACTAATGGATATGATTTTGATATTACTTGGTATAAAGAAGGAGCACCTTATACATATTATGTTATGAGTGTTGTAAAAGATCGTTTAGCTAAGCCACCAGTAAAAGAAGTTTATGAATATATAGAAAAAGAACTAAATGAAAAAGTAAATAAAGAATGTGCAATAGAATCAGTATATAAGAATTCAGATTATAAAATACCTAACTATCCAGACAATATACAATTTTCTGATATGAGTAATTATACTTCATCAGAAAAGGAGCGTTTATTAAATAAATGGAAATATTAAAAATAGAAAAATTAACAAAGAAATTTGGCAACAAAGTAATTTTAGATAATATAAGTTTTTCTGTAAAAAAAGGCGAAATATTATCTATAATCGGTCCATCTGGCTGCGGTAAAACAACATTACTTATGACTTTAATTGGTCTATATAAAGCTGATTCAGGAAATATTTACTTAGATGAACAAAACATTACTGGTGAAAAAATAGATAAGAGAAAAATGGGAATAATATTTCAAGATTATTCCCTATTTGAAAATATGACAGTATTAAAAAATGTAAGCTATGCTTTAAGTTTTTCAAAAGACAAAAAAATAAAATCTACAAAAGAGGAAATAGCCAAGTCTATGTTAAAGTCTTTAGGATTAGAAAATCATCTAAACAAATATCCTTCTCAACTAAGTGGAGGCGAAAGACAACGTGTTGCAATTGCCAGAACTCTAGTTTTAAATCCTGATATTTTATTGCTAGATGAACCTTTATCTGCTTTAGATATTGATTCTAAAATCTCTTTAAAAAAATTAATACTTGATATAAGAGAAAAATACAAAAGTACTATTATTTATGTAACACATGATCAAGAAGATGCCTTTTCTATGGCTGATAATATAATAGTAATGAATAAAGGAAAAATAAGACAAATAGATACCCCTAAAGACATAATTAATAATCCTAAAGATGAATTTATTAAAAGTTTTGTCGTAGATAATCTATTTGTCTTATTTTTCCTTT
>DEUO01000003.1:6218-6424 GCA_002362595.1 Caryophanales bacterium UBA3260 | reverse complement strand
AAAACATAATTTAAAATATAAATAATAGTTAAAATATTATTTTAAAATTTCACCATTTGTATATTAATTTTAACAAAATTTAATTCATAACAAACAAAATCCCCTGAAGAAGCCATAAAGACTCATTCAAGGGGTTTTGGTTTTAAAACAAAACTAACGAATGGAAAGTGATATTAATGAGTTTAGAAGAATTCTTCAAGAATGTC
>DEUO01000003.1:0-5927 GCA_002362595.1 Caryophanales bacterium UBA3260 | reverse complement strand
TTAGAAGAATTCTTCAAGAATGTCATTATACTAATTCTTCTTACCACTTTCTATAAAGATTATACCTAAAAATTACAACATATACAATACCTTTTTAATATAAATACATTATTTTACTCTATTTAAAAATTAAAAAAGTAACATAAATAGTTACTTTGTAAATTAATTAATGATATATTTTTTTATTTAAATCTAACCCTCTTAATTGCAACGAAATAATAATACTTTTTATTTCTTGATCAGTAAAACTTAATTCCTTTAATTCTTTTCTCTTTAATATCCAAATATCATTTATACTATTCATATTTTCTTTTCTTAATTTATCTGTAAGACCTTTTGATAAACTTAATATCTTAATATCTTCTTCTACTACTGATGGACGCACAATATCTCCCCTTCCTGCACTCGGCAAATCATCAATTATCTTTTTTACCCTAAAAGATAAGAGTAGCTACTTAAAACTATAAAAGCTACTCACCACATATTCATTATAACACTTTTTTCATTATCAAGTAATAAAAAAATTATAAAACATATAATAAAATACTTAAAAAATGCAAAATAGAACCGCCAAGAACAAAGAAATGAAAGATACAATGTAAATATTTCTTATTAGCACCTAATCCATACAATATTGCTCCTATTGTATATACTATTCCCCCTAATACTAATAATACTAATCCTGGTAATAGAATTTCTTTTCTTATACTATTAAAAGAAATAATTATCATCCATCCCATTCCTAAATACATTATATTTGAAATTACTTGATACTTTTCTAAATTAATAGCATTTAATAAAATACCTATAATAGCACAAGCCCATATAATGCCAAATATTACCCATCCTTTAATTCCACCTATTAAGCATAAAGAGTAAGGTGTATAGCAACCAGCTATAAATGCATATATATCACAATGATCTAATACTCTAAATACTTTCTTTGCCTTTAATTTAGGACTTAACGCATGATAAAGGCAGCTTATCAAATACATAATTATCATTGTACTACCATATATACAAGAAGAAACAACACCAATTACATTATGATGCGCTGCAGAAAAACATATAGTTAAAACAAGAACAACAATTCCCAGTCCTACTCCTAAGCCATGCGAAATAGCATTGATTAACTCCTCACTCAAACTATACTTTGGAATACTTACTTTACTCATTCTACTCCTCCTTCCATGGAACTAAAACATCTTCACTTATCTTAGATGCATCAAAACGATAATGTCCCGTAACTTCAACAAAACCATTTAAATAATCTTCTTCCCTATTAAATTGACCACCATTATGAATAATATATGTTACACCATTACTATTTCTCTTATCAGAAACCAATCCTATATGTTTATCATTACCAAATATAACAATATCTCCTGGTTGCCATTCTTCTATATCCTTATAATCTAAAGTTAATGATATTGCATATTTCTTAAAAAAGTCATGTAAATTACCAACTCTTCTAAAATCAATATTCTTATCTCTATTCTCTATATAATGATAATCTTCCGGATACTTTATAACATCTTCATTTAACATATCTCTTAACGAATAACCAGCTTTCTTAAAAGCTCTCCATATAACATCAGTACAAACTCCCTCATTATCTGGAGGATAAGAATCGCCATAATATTTACTAACATACGTAGGTTTATTATTAGCATCCTTTCTAGCTCCCAAAACAAAATCTGTATAATCATCTATATTATTTTTATTATAATCAACAGAACTATAAACAGTCTTTATATTAAAATCACTAGCTTTATAATACTTTTTAGGGAAAAAACTACTTCTCATTATTAACATAACAATAATAGTTAATATAAATATAAAAATCATATATATAAATGTTTTTTTAATCATCTTTTTTATTTCCATTTATATCACCTATACAATAAAATTATATCACATATTAAGTTATTTCACATAAAAAGAGCATTACTTTCTGCTCTTACTAAATCCAAGTTCTCTATTTCTTTTTACAATAATAAAGTAATAAACTAGCCATGATAAAACCATACCTAATACTTCTATAATTAATATAGGATGAAAATATTTTAACCATGGATAAATAACCATTACATTATCTGGTATTTTAGAAGAAAAAATATAATTAGTATTAAACGTCATATTAAATGGTATCATTATTAACATTAAAAAATTAGTCAGTATAATAGTTTTTACATAATTTTTTAATTCTACCCTATAACCTAAAGCATAATATGAAAATAAACTTATTATCATAAAGAAATGATGAGATATTACATATTGCCAAAAATTATAATTATCTATTGTTGAAACTAAATCAGGCCATAATACTGCAGGAATAGGACCAACAAAACATAAAAATATAGTATATTTAAGTATATTATTCTTATTAAATAATATACCAAAAATAAACATATAATTAGCGATAAAACATAAATGTAATGGTAAATCCTTATCTATAAAGAAATGATCATAATATAAATTACCAAAAGTATATATAATCATATTAATTAATAATATAATAGCAGATATCTTTAATATTATATTAACTTTCTTTTTATCTATCTTATCTATTCTATTTCTATTTATATATACTAATATAACTCCTATTATAGCAATTAATATAAATATATTATGTATTAAACCGAATTGCTTAAATAAAAACTTTGGATTTTCATTTACAAAAAATTCTCTTAACATTTTTACTTCTCCAAAATACTAATTACTCTTAAATTGTACTATTATTCCTAAAACTGCAACTATTACTACTACAATTAACAATATCTGTCCATCTAATTTAACAATTGCTGGTAATGCTTGATATATTACTCCAGCTCCTGAAATACTTGTTGCTAGTATTAATATTGGTTTGATAAATAAGATTGATAATCCTCCAGCTACTAAAGATACTACTCCTTGTACTATTAAATTAACTTCTTTTTCAAATCCTGTAATATAAGGAGATACTGTTATATATGTTAAATATGCAACTGTTACAAATAATGCCATTTTCTCTAGCTTAAATCCAACACTTGCTAATATAAATCCTGCTATTACTTCTGCTATTAATAACGTATTACTATTTGTTATAAACCTAGGTCCTACTATCTTTACTATCTCAAACCCAATAACAAACCATACTACTGTAATTAAAAATTTTTGTACTTTATATCCACTAAAACAAAATAGTAAACCTAAAAGTACTGCTATTAAAGCTTTTATTTCTGGTGTCATTTTACTTCCTCCTTATGACATAACTTATATATTAATTTATATATTTCATATATTACTATTATATTTAAAGCTAATAAAAATATTTTACATATCGTTACAAATGGTAATGGCACTACCTTCAAAAATTTTGCTGTTATCCCTATTTCAGACATAATTATTTGTAATAAGATTGATCCAACTATTGTAATGATAATAAAAGGATTATCTGTGAGAGATTCTTTAAATACTGTTCTTTTCTCACTACAACAATTAAGTACATTAATATTTTGAATAAATACCATTAACATCATTATTACTGCTCTTGCAATTACTATATCTACATTCCTATCAAGTAAGTACTTCCAAGTACCAAATACTATTAATGAAATAGCTATACCTAAAATTCCTACTTCTATCATTAAATCTTTTGAAAATAATGATTCTTTTGTATTACGTGGTTTTTGTTTCATAATATCTTCTTCAGCTTTTTCAAATGACAATGATATATCTTGAAGTCCATCAGTAACAATATTTAACCAAAGTAACTGAATAGCAAGTAAAGGTATATCATATCCTAAAGCTATAGAAAGTAGAAAGAAACATACTTCAGCAAAACCACAACCTAGTAAAAACAACGTTATCTTTCTTATATTACTATAAGCTGTTCTTCCTTCTTTAACTCCAGATACGATTGAAGTAAAATTATCATCTGCTACTATCATTGAAGCAGTTTCTTTAGCAACATCAGTACCACTTCCCATTGCAATTCCTATATTAGCTGCTCTTATTGCTGGTGCATCGTTAACTCCATCTCCCGTAACTGCAACAAATTCACCTTGCCTTTTAAATGAATTAACTATCTCTAATTTATCCATTGGTGTAACTCTTGAAAATACTCTAATACAACTAACGAACTTATCAAATTCTTTCTCTCCTAGTTTTAAATACTTTTCTACATCTTCTCCAGTCGCTACTTCTGATTTAGTATTACAAAGTCCTAAATCCTTAGCAATAGCAAATGCTGTTAACGGATGATCTCCTGTAACCATAACTACTTTAATACCAGCTTCTTCACATTCTTTTAAAGAAGCTTTAACTTCAACTCTTATAGGATCAATAAAAGCTACCATTCCTACGAATTTTAAATTCTTAATACTCTCTTTATTTGTATCTTTAACCTCTCCATCTGCAATAGCAATAACTCTATAACCACCAGATGTTAACTCTTTATTTTGTTCATAAAACTTTCTATTTTCTTCCGAAAAAGACATTATTTTTTCTAAAGATCCTTTTACAGTACAATAAATCTTATCATTTTTCTTATAAAATACAGCTGAATACTGTTCTTCTGACTCATAAGGAATACTCTCAATTATTTCTTCCTTCTTATTTATTTTTAACTTTTCTGCTAAGCTTAAAAATGCTATATCTATAGAATCTCCAAAAGATTCCCATTTACCATTCTTCTTTTCTAAATGTGCCTCATTATTTATCATACCTAAAGTAGCAATATATTTAGCATCTTCTATATTAGCATTATTAACTGGTGTAACTTTACCATTATCGTTATAACCATTACCAGATATTTTAAAACTATCTCCATTAGCCATCATAATTACTTTAGCAGTCTGTTCATTAACCGTTAAAGTCCCAGTTTTATCAGAAGCAATAACAGTACAACTACCTAAAGATTCAACAGCATTAAGTTTTTTTACAATAACATTCTTTTTAGCCATTCTCTTTGTAGCAATCGTTAGTGCCATAGTAAGCGCTAGTGGCAAGCCTTCTGGCATCGCTGAAACTGATAAAGCTATTACACATAAAAATATTTCTTTCAACGGATAACCTTTTACTACTAATACTACTGTTGTTATAATAGCAACTAATAAAATTATAACACTTATTTGCTTTGAAAATCTTTCTGTACGAATAGTTAAAGGTGACTTTTCTTCTTCAGTATTAGTTACTTTATCTGCTATCTTACCTATCTCTGTACTTAAGCCAGTCGCAACAACTACTGCAAGTGCTCTTCCTGTTGTAACAGATGTTCCCGCATAAACCATATTCTTTCTATCTGCAAGACCAGTATCATTCGCTAACGTATCACTTATTTTAACAACGCTTAAGCTTTCTCCAGTTAAAGCTGACTCATCTACTTGGAAATTATGACACTCAATAATTCTAGCATCTGCACTTATTTTATCTCCACTCTCCAAATGAATAATATCACCAACTACTAATTCACTTGAATTAATCTTAAGTTCTCTTCCTTCTCTAACTACCGTCGTCATAACTTTTATCATATTAATTAAACTTTCAGCATCTTTATGAGCCTTCCATTCTTGCCAAGTACCCATAATAACATCTACTAATATTATAAAAATTAAAGCTATTGCATCTATTGTTTCACCAGCAATAAAAGATAAGAAAACTGTTATAACTAAAATAATTTCAATTGGATTAATAAATTGAGATATAAATAATTGCAAAATACTTTCTTGTTTTTTCTTTGGTAATTCATTCTTTCCATATTTTTCCAATAATTCTAAAGCTTTCTCTTTATCTAAACCTTTTTCTGTTACATTAAAATATTCTAATGTCTCTGAAACACTTTGATTATAAAACTTCATATTCCTTCCTACTTTCATATATAATTTTATCATATAACTCATTTTATTACTATTAAATACAAACTAAAAAATCACATCAATGACTTC
>DEUO01000161.1 GCA_002362595.1 Caryophanales bacterium UBA3260 | reverse complement strand
GTTGTATTTATTTCTTGTTTATATAAGAATGTTATTATAAGATAGATTATTATGAGAAAGATACCTAGTAATATTTTTATACTTATATAATCGATACCTTTTTTTAGACGACTGTCTTCATCAATATATTCATTATATGTTCTTGATATGCCATTAAAAATTACTAATGATGATAAGATATCACTTATTTTAAAGATAAGGGAAAAGATTAGAGAATCAGGTTTATCTTTTTTGTTAAAGTTAATAGAAAATTTAGTTATACGATTCTTTTTTAAAATAGTTTTTAAGTATTTATAAGCTATATATATAATGTAACAGATTGTTATTATAGCAATGAATTGTAAGACATTTTTTAATTCATTCATTTAAATACCTCCTATTTTATTTATCTTTTTTAGTTGTTTTTTTGTTTGATTTTTTAGGCTTTGCAAACATATCATCTAAGTCATTTATTCCATTATTATGCATTTTAGTTAGACATTTTGGAATATAGTTGTTAAGGATGTACTCTCCTTGTACTAAGCCATTATCACCAATACCTTCATTTTTAAATTCAAATATTTTTTCGAGGATTATTTTGTCGTCTTTTACACCAGTTATTTCAGATATTTCTGTTATTTTACGACGTCCATCATTCATTCTAGTAATATGAACAACGATATCTAGTGCATTATTTATATATTCTCTAACTGCTCTGATTGGTAAGTCGATTCCATCCATTAGAACCATTGTTTCAAGGCGATTTAAAGCATCTTCAGAGCTATTTGCGTGGATTGTAGTAATAGAGCCATCATGCCCGGTATTCATCGCTTGAAGTAAGTCAAAGGCTTCGCTACCTCTTACTTCACCTATTATGATACGATCTGGACGCATACGTAATGAGTTTCTAACTAAGTCACGGACTGTTATTTCGCCTTTACCTTCATAGTTTGGCATTTTTGTTTCTAATGAAACAATATTTTGTTGTTTTAAGTTTAGTTCTCTTACGTCTTCGATAGTAATGATACGATCGTTTTCTGGTATGAAGTTACTTAATATATTAAGTAGAGATGTTTTTCCGCCAGATGATGAACCACTTACTAAGATATTAAGGCGAGATTCTATAGCTGCTACTAGGAATCTTGCCATATATGGAGTTAAACTACCATTACCTATTAGGTCATCCATTGTAACGATATTTTTTCTAAATTTACGAATTGTTATTATGGGATTTTTAGATAATGGAGGGATAATTGCATTAATACGACTTCCATTTGATAATCTAGCATCTACCATGGGATTATTTATATCAATACTTTTTCCTTCTGGTTCTATTAATCGTTCAATAGTTCTTATTATATGTTCATCATTTATGAATGATACAGACTCATCTTTTCTTAATATACCATCTATTTCAATATAGATATCTTTGGGACTATTTACCATTATTTCAGTTATATTATCATCTTTTAGTAGTTCAGTAATAGGACCGTATCCGTTTACTTCACCATCTATTAAATTGAATAAATGGGTTCTTTCGCTTACAGAAAGACTATAACCTAATGTTGCATCATCAATTTCATTATCTATTATTTCTTTTTTAATGTATGTATTAGCAAATCCTTTATCGCTTAGACTTTCGAGAATTTTTATTCTGAATTCTTCTAAAAGGGTTTTATCTCTAAATGCTTTGTAATCACCTTCTATAAATTCATTTTTTCTTTTGGTAATATTAAATTCTTCTAATAGTTTACTCATGTTTTATACTAGTCCTTTCTAGTAAGTCAGTTGCAATTAAGATGAATGTTTTGTAATCATCTCTCATAATGTTAGCGAAATTTTTATCTAATGATATTATTAAACCTTTCATTATATATTTTTCAATGTCTTTTAAGTATAAGTCAGTAGATAATGAGTAATTAATATCATGCCCTATTATTTTGCGTATTTCATATAAACTAAAGTAATTTTTAAATGGATCGCGACTGTTATTTAATAAGATACTATAGTTCTCGAAGTTTAGATTATCTAAGATAGATAGTAATGTTCTAATATTTTTTAAATCTAATGGATCGTTAGTTATGAAAAACAATATTTCATCTACAGCATCTAGAACACTTAAATTTATATCATTAAGAGCGTGGTTTGTATCTACTAGAACGACATCATATTCTATTTTACCTTTATTAATTATTTCTTTGATATAGTTTGCATCTATTTTATTTGCATCGCGTGGATCTTTTGGAGCACATAGTAAGTCGATATAGTTATCTATTTTAATTGTATAATTACTTAAATCTTTATAACTATTATTTAGTAAATCGAAGTATAAATTATATATACTTTTATCGTTTTCTTTATTTAAGTATACAGCTTGTCCTCCAGTATATAAGTCGAAGTCAATTATAAGAACTTTTTTTTCTAATTGTTCAAATATACCTGCTAAGTTTAGTAGATTTGTAGTTTTACCTACACCTCCTTTAGCAGATGAAATACACATACTTTTTCCTCTGTATTCAATCATGTTATCACTATCCTTTTTTAATTCCCCTACTATAAGAATTATATCATTTATGTATCTTTATAACAAGAAAAAAAGATATCTTTTCTAAGGACGAATATGTCTTTTAAGATATCTTTTTATTATTTTAACTACCTGTTACAGGTCCTGGTTTCTTTTCCCATATTGCAGTTAATTCTGTATTTTCAGTTATGGTTAATTCACCTGTTACTTCAACTTCATTTTTTGTCCATCCAGTGAAATTGTAACCAGTTTTTGTAGGTTTATAATCTTCTAGATTAATTTTATCACCATGATTTACTTCGATTTCTGGAAGATCAGATTCAGTAAATGTTACTGTATATTTTGTTCTTTCCCATAAAGCTTTAAATGTAGTATCTTTTGTAATTGATATTTCGCCACTTGCTGATTCGCTTGCTTCATTTTTCCAACCAAGGAAGCTATATCCTTCTTTTGTTGGGGTGTAATCATCTAAGTTAAATGTTTCTGTTTCTTTAACTTCTACTGTGCTTAAATTTTCAGTATCTATAAAATTAACAGTAAATGTACTTTGATGCCATTTAGCAGTAAGTGTTATATCTTCGGTGATAGTTATTTCGCCTTCATGTTTTTCGGTTCCACTATACCATCCGTCGAATGTATATTTATTTTTTGGTGTTGGTTCGTAATCGTCAAGATTTATAGTTTTGTTTTCTTTAACTTTTACTTTATTTATACTTTCACCATCTTCAAGTGTTACGACAAATGTATTACGATGCCATTTAGCTACAAGTGTTAAATCATCAGTTACTGGTTGTTCGCCGGTTAGTAAATTGCCATCAGTAGTATACCAACCATCGAATGTATAATCAGCAGGATTAAATCCTTCTTCACATTCTTTAGGAGCATTAGGTACATAATCATCAACATTAATCTTAGCATTATCACCTTCGGTTACAATGAAACTGTCTAATCCATCACCTTCAGCGTTTTCAAATGATATTATGAACTTATTCTTATGCCATGTTGCAGTAAACAATGTATCTTCGGTTATTTCATATATACCATTAACAATATCTGGATTTGCATTAGCAATCCAACCTGAGAATTCATGATTTTCTTTTACTGGGATTATTTCATCTAAGTTAATGTATGATAATGGCATGTAGTATTTATTATTAACTATAGTTCCACCATCTGGATTAAATGAAACCTTGTATTCTGTACTAGTTATAGCATATAAATCTATATTTTTATCATTTTCTGAAGTTAAATTAATTACTTCAAGATTATCGCCATAGAATAATGTATATTTGTTTTCGCCCCATCCAACGAATGGAATATTTTTTTCAGTGAAGAAATTGATGTGATTACCAAATTTACATGGTTCATTATAGTGACATTCAATTGGTTCATCAATTGTTTTATCTGTCTTTTCTTCTGGATTGTAATACTTAAATGTTATTGTATATTTATTAGCAGTCCATTTGGCTTTTAATATAACATCTTCATTAACATCAGTTAATTGATTACTTGGTAATGTTTCTGTATTTTCTTCGTCATGTGTTATATTAATCCAACCATTAAATGTGTACCCTATTTTTGTTGGTACAGGAAGTGGTACTATATCATCTTTTAGGTATGAGGTGACTGGAGTAACCCCTTCAGGGAATGTACCTCCAGCTAAGTCATAATCAATATCATTTTTAGTGTTTTTTGACCATTTAGGAGTCATGATTATTTCATTTATTTCATCTTTATAAAGTTCACTATTAGTTACTGTTGATCCTATATTATAAATATATCCTTTGTATTCCCAACCAATGAATGTATAACCTGCTTTTGTTGGTAATGCTTCACGTGGAATTACACATTCTGAAGTTTTATCATAGGAACAAGTTATATTATTTATTACTTCATCTACTTCATTTTTTATATCGATATATGTTTTATCTTCTTGTTGCTCTTTAAAGGCGATAGTAAGAGTATTAGCTTCCCATGTGGCTTTTACTGTTATTGGTGCTAATTTAGTTGCATCGATTTTTATTAAGCCATCTTCAAACCACGCTACGCTCGAATCAGATTCTATTATCCATTCTCTAAAACCATACCCCGTCCTTATTGGTTTTTTTAGTGATATACCAGATATATCTTCTACTGTTATATAAAGAGGATTTGTAATATTATTTGTTCCATCTTCTAAATTGTATGTTATTGGATATTTATGAGGAATATATTCAGGAATTAATTCATATGTCTTATTATCGGTAGTAAAGTTAATGAATTTTTCTGTTAAATCTACTCTTTTACCATCATCCATAATATACCAATTTTTGAAATCATAATGTTCTTTAGTATCAGCTGTAAAGCTTTCTAGAGAACATTCTTCACCATAAGTACATGTTACTATTTTATCTTTATATTTGAAACTATATGAGTTATTATCCCATCTAGCATATAGATTTATTTCACTACCAGAAGATAGAAGTTGTTCTAATTTTTCTTTTGTAATATCTGAACTATATAATTCGCCATAGTTAGGTACTAGTGACCATCCTTTAAAATCATGACCAGTATTATTAAATTCTGAAAGTACATCAAGATAATTTTTTATTTTGCAGCTTGCATCAGGATTATTTGTATCATACTTGCATTCTATTGTATTTGTTTTATCTTCTGAGAAATTTGTATGATATGTTATTTTATAATTAATTTGTTCCCATTTAGGTTCTAATTCGATTGTTGTAGTAATAGGAGTATCAAAATTATATTCTTCTTCACTATCTGTAAGTGTCCAATATTTGAACTTATATCCTACTCTATTTTTCATGGTAGGAAGACTATCTTTTTTTACTGTACCATTATAAGGTATTTGGATTACTTTTTCATCGTTATATTCAGTCTTTTTAAATTTAACATCGTAGTTATCGCCGCTACAACTCGGGTCGATACATACGCCATTACGATATGTTATGTCTAATGATTCTGGTACATCTATTAATTCTTTAGTTATATAGTCTAACCATAGTTCATTATCTATTTTGTATTGGATATTCATTTCTGTATAACCTGATGCTGTAATTGATGAAGCACCAAGCATTATCCATCTAGTATTTAACAAACCATTATAATATGGAGAATCTCCTTCTTCTGGTACTGGTGTAAAAAGATAAGAGCCGATTATTATTGAGTTTTCAGGAATTTCTTCTTGGGTAAGTGTTGTTGCTTTTACTATAGGTATAGTTAATAGCATTAGTAATGTTAAAATAATTATTCGTTTCTTCATCTTCTCATCTCCTATCTTGTACAAGTGAATTTTTCATTAATACCATTAAATTTTACTTCACATGTTCTTACATCGTTATAAATAGTACCATTTGTTCTGAAATTATTTTTTGATGATAGTGTTGTACATTTGTTAGTTCCTGCTGCTGCTATATAAGAGCATATATTAATGTATTCTATGGAACTATCTGAATATCCTGTGATTGAAAATTTTACACCTACTACAGTTGTTCCTGTTTCATCTTTTAATTCAGACATACCCAAGCGATGCTGAGCAACGTTCCATCTAGCTCTTAAGGTTGTTGGACCTGATGGAGTTACAGATGTTACTATGTTTGAATTTAGTTCCCAACCACCAAATGAGTAATGAGCTCTTTGAGGATTACATATATTAGCTACATTTAAAGCATCGCCAACATATACATCACGAATTGGACATGAACCTGTTCCACCATTTAAGTCGAAACTTACAAACGTTCTAGCTCTCTCTTGCCATGTGGCTGTAAAAGTAGTGTTGGAATTTATTGTTGTATTTATATCAGGAGTCCAGCCAGTAAAATTAAAGCCAGGTCTTGCTACATTACATGTATTTCTCGCTCTTGCTCCTTCTTTAACATTTTGAGCACCACAACCGCTTACAAATGATCCACCACCAGCATTAAATGTTACACGATACGTTTTTTCTTGTGGCGTTTCCGGTTGTTGTGGATCTGATGCTAATTGATTATAAATAGCTATAATAGTTATATCTGATGTTACTGGAGTATCAAAATTATATTCTACTCCATCAACTTCCCAACGAACAAACTCATATCCTTCTTTTACTGGGTTTTCTGGTCTTGTAACATGCTCTTTTTCTTCTAATACTTGATTAGCAATAGCTGTTCCACCATCAGTATTAAAATAAACAGTATAATATTTTTTAGTTTCATCAATTTTTTTCCACTCTGCTGTTAATGTAATATCACCAGTAATTTCTTTGTTTGGATCAAATGGTTCATCACCTAACATCCAACCAACAAAAATATATCCTTCTCTTGTAGGATTTTCTGGTAAAGAGATATTCTCTCCTTCTTTAACTTCAATAGCATCATATGATATTCCTTCGCCACCATTAAAGCTTATTGTATAAATATCAATTATATCTTCATCTAATTTTTTATTAGGTATTATGCAAAATAATGCAACTACAATTACACAAAAACATAGGATTAATGTATTTAATATAATAGTCTTTTTATTTTTATCTGTCATATCTTACCACACTTCCTATACTATTAATAAAATTATAACATCAGAATAATTAAAAGTAAATTGTAAAAGAGGTAAAAAGTTTATATATTAAATACATTAATCCTATG
>DEUO01000168.1 GCA_002362595.1 Caryophanales bacterium UBA3260 | reverse complement strand
AAAAGTTAAAGATATGAAGTAATTTACTTCATTATTTTTTGTATAATTATTACTAGGTTCAATAATTACTTTTCTTTCTGGTTCTAAAAAACTCTTAACTAAATCAACAATTAAATCTACTTTAGAAAAAGCGAATATAACAAATATAGCTGATAAGAAAGCAAGTATCAAGTTTTTAATCTTTATCATATAATCACCATACTACAATAATAGCATTAATATAAAAAAAAATGAAGTAAATTACTTCATATCTTTAACTTTTTTATTTAATCTTGATTTTTCTCTATCAGCAGTGTTCTTCTTTATAACACCTTTGCTAACAGCTTTATCAATGTTCTTTTGTACTTTTTTAACAGCTTCAGTAGCAGCGTCTAAATCTTTAGAAACTATAGCTTTTTCACATTCTTTAATAGAGTTCTTAACTCTTACTTTATAGTCATGATTAGCTTCAGTTTTCTTTGCTATAACCTTAATTGCTTTCTTAGAACTTTTAATATTAGCCATCTTCGTCGCTCCTTCCCTTGAATACAAATAGAATTATACTAAAGATTACATACTTTTGCAAGTAAAACTAAAAAAAACGACTATTTTTTATACATTATTTCTGTATATTACTTTTATGGTGATAATATGAAAAAAAGATTTAAACCTCGTAAAAAGAATACTTTATTGAAAAAAATAATATATTTATGCCTTCTATCTTACATCTTTTTCAATCTAACTTATAATCTTATTTATAACATCTATTTAAAAAAACTAGATAATAAAACAATCATTTCTCATATCATTTCTAATACTAAGAATAATACTAGTAATAAATTACTTAAAAAATATCAAAATCCCTCTAAAATAATCAAGGATAATTTTGTTTTAAAAGAACCTAATTCTAATAGTATAGATGTGGTAAATAATCCGCAACCACCATCTATCTATATATATAGTACACACGAAACAGAATCATACAGTGATAAATATCTAGAATTATATAACATAACTCCTACAGTAAAAACTGCTAGTTATATATTAAATGATTATTTAACTGATTTAGGTATTTCATCAAATGTTGAAAAAAGAAGTGTAACTGAAGTCCTTCACAATCATAGTTGGTCTTATCGTTTTAGCTATGAAGCATCTCGTGAAATTATTCTAAATGAAATAAATAATAATAATTATAAATTAATAATTGATCTTCATCGCGACTCTTCACCCCTTAACCATACTATTGTAAACTATAATGGTAAAAATTATGCTAAAATTCTCTTTGTTATTGGTGCAGAACATCAAAACTATTTACAAAACAATGCGGTAGCCGAAAAACTAGTAAACTATTTAGAGCAAGAAATACCTGGTATAACACGTGGTATAACAAAAAAGAGTGGAGAAGGAGTAAATGGTATCTACAATCAAGATATCAATTCAAATATGGTTCTAATTGAACTAGGAGGTCAATATAATGAAATAGAAGAACTAAACAATACTATTGAAGTCCTATCACGTGTAATTCTAAAATATTTAGAAGGTGAATAATGAAAAATAGTAAAAAAATGTGGTTAATATTCAGTCGCACCCTCACAATTTTATTCATTGTCTTTCTTATCAGTTATTTTCAGGTAAATACTGGTACATATAACTCCAACTTACAAAACAAAACAATCCTTACTGAAGAAAAAATAAAAGAATTTGAAGAAGATGTCAAAAATGGCAACTACATCGATATAAAAGACTACACAGAACCAGAATATGTTGACGTATCAAGCCCTCTAAGCGACATCGGCTATAACATTGGTGAATCAATCGACGACTTCATAAACAATAAATTTACTCGTGTTGTAAACTTTATTGGTAGCCTCTTTAAGTAATAAACATAATATGGTATAATTATTCATCTTGAGGAGGTAATAATTATGAACCAAAAATATGTTCTAGCTATTAAAAGAAATAATAACGACTTTCTTCCTTTAGAATGGCACTTAACTCCTTATTATAAAGGTCAAGATATGTCAACTCTTGAAGGAATAGATTCATATACTAAACCAATAAGTGAAGTAGACCTTCTTATCTCCCTAACAGATTTAAATATCTTAAGTCTAGAAGAGCGTTTTAAAAACTTTACTATAATCTATCAAGAAAAAGGTCGTATTCGTGAACTAAAAGATGGTCCCTTATTTATAACAACTCCTTCCATTACCGACGACGAATTAATTAATTTTATCTTAAATAACATGTTTGACAAAAAAATAATAAATAAAATATATAATGTATGTACAACAATTAAAGTAAAAGATCATAATTTAGAGAAATTTAAGCTATCTCTAAATAATCTTGACAAATTATATGAAAGAAACAAAAAAGCCCCAGAAATAGCTTTAAATATCTTAAAAAAGATACCATATGATTTTCGCCGCTCCATATTAATAAGAACCTATGTAAAAGTTATTCAAAACGATCTAAATAAAAGATAGTAAAAATTGCCTAATTTAAAAAAATAGAGTACAATATAATTATAGAGGTGATTCTTATGTACTATTTCGAAAGCTTTGACGAAGCTATTAAATTCTTAGAAGTTCGTGGTGGCTACAACATTGGTGCTTTTATGCAAAAAGAAACAGAATCAGTTCAAGCATATCGCGCCCGTATCTTTAGAACCGCATCTCGTATTCATGAATGTCTAGAAAATTACCCAATAGAAATATATCGTTATTTATCTTCTCATCGTGAACAACGACAATATACTATAAAAGAACTTCGCGGAATGACCTACAAAGAACTATCTGAAATAAGAGGAAATCTAGGCTTAAGCCGTCGCAAAAGAAAAAAAGTTATTAAAGAAGAACCAGCTAGACGTGCATACACACAAGGTATAGGATATATTAGTGAAACTCCAACCAGTACAATTGTTGCTAATGCTATAATTAACGATACATTAGACCACGAAAAAGACGAATCAATTTTAACCGAAGAAGAAATAGCTGCAATGTATGGCGATGATATGCCATCTTTATCTGTATTGTTACAAATGGGTATCGTTCCAGAATTCCCAGAAGATTACGTAAGAAGAACAGCATATACAGAAGCCGAAAAGAATCTTCAAAAAAAGAAAAAATAGACGACCTGTGTTGTCTTTTTTAGTCCCCTTAAGTTGCACTTACTATTATTTTTTGATAGAATTAATTTGCAAAGAATACAAATAGGGAAGTGATATAATGAAAAAAATAATACTTATAATATTATCTTTCTTTATTATGTTATCATCTCCAAAGGCTTTAGAATTACCTGTTGATATAACCGCTGAAGCTGCTATTGTAAAAAACGCTAATACTGATGAAGTATTATTTACTAAAAATGCCGATGAACCAGTTATAATAGCATCTCTAACTAAAATAATGACTGCTTATACTATCATAAATCAAGTCGAAAATCTTGACCAAAAAGTTAAAATAACTGAAGAAGATTTAGCGGGTTTATGGGTTTATACACTTGCGGGCTTAAAAGTAGACGATGTCGTTACATATCGTGACCTTTTATATGGTTTACTTCTAATATCTGGCGCCGATTGCGCTCAAGCTCTTGCTCTAGCTGTTACAAACAGCGTTCCAGATTTCGTTGCTATGATGAACCAGAATGCTGAAAAATTAGGCCTTCGTCACACTCATTTTGCTGACCCAGCAGGTGGTGAAAACGAAAACATCTCAACTGCTCGTGAACTATCAATTCTCTTAAATGAAGCTTTAAAAAACGAAACATTCAAAAAAATATTTGGTACTAACTATTATACAATGTCAAATGGTCTTCACGTTGTAAACTATACCCAAGCATACGCCACATTTCATGGCCTTGATCCATATCTTCTAACAGGAAGCAAAGCCGGATACACAGACGATGCTGGTTTATTACTTGCTTCAACAGCTACAATAAATAACATCAATTACATTGTCATAACCTGTAAATCAACCTTAAATCAACAACTTAGTACCCACGTTCTAGATTCATATAAAATATATGACTATCTATCATCATTATCTTACGTTGAATATAAAGTAATTGAAACAGGTACCTTATTAAAAAAAATTCCCATAATAAATGCCACCACAAGCGATTACTATGTCCTAGCAGACCAGGATATATCTATAACTATTCCTAACGACAAAATATCAGAAATTCATTTAGACTACCATCTATCAGATTATATAACACCTGAAAACAAAATAGGTGATAATCTAGGATTTATAGATATCTATGTCGGAAACGATTTAGTAAAAACTTACAATATATACCTACATGACGAAATATTCTCCCCAGAACGTAAAAGTACAACCATAATTATAATAATCATTTTACTTATCTTCCTATGCTTAATACTACTATGTATTAATCTTCTAATAACTCCTAAAAAAGTAAAAATAAAACCCCAAAAGTCAATAAAGAAAACCTAGTATAATAAAATATTATACTTTTTTTCTGCCAATAACTATAAAAAAGCAATCCTTTATGTTCTAATATCAAGTCTTTGTGATATAATTTATTTGGAGGAATATATATGAAACAACCACTATCAGAAATCCAAAAATATGATACTTTCATCTTTGATAACTTCGAAATAAAAAAAGAAAATAATCTTCTAAAAGTAAGTTTTTACTATGAAATAAAAAATTTACGTAAGTTCACTCATAAACTAACATTTCCTGTTACTAACCCTAATATTGACGATGAATTTCTAAATAACCTAGTATTTAATATTGGTATGTTAGAACTAGTAAGCTATTATAAAGCAACACTATCAAAAAAGATAATCGTGAATTGTGGCTATCTTACAGAAGAACAAAAATCATTCTTTAAAAAAGTATATTTCTACGGCCTTGGTGAATTCTTTTACGTTAATGGCATTCATCCTAACTTCGAATCATTCACAACCATAGAAACGACTAAAAACAAGTACAAAACAACAACTAACTATGAAGGCAAAGGTAATCTAATAGCTATCGGTGGCGGTAAAGATTCGTGCGTTACATTAAGTTTATTAGACACTAATGAAAATGGATGTTTCATAATCAACCCTAAACCAGTAATGTTAAAATGTGCAAGTATAGCGGGCTATAATGATAACAATATATATACAGTATCCCGTATAATTGATAAAGAACTCCTAAACTTAAATGAAGAAGGTTACCTAAATGGTCACACTCCATTTTCTGCTATGGTTGCTTTTGTCTCATACCTAACAGCTTACCTTAATAATAAAAAGCAAGTAGTTTTATCAAACGAAAGCAGTGCTAACGAATCAAACGTATCTGGTACTAAAATAAATCATCAGTATTCAAAAAGCTATGAATTTGAAAGTGACTTTCAAAAGTACTCTAAAGAATATCTTGGAGATATCATAAAATATTTTTCTCTTCTTCGTCCATTAACAGAGTACCAAATCGGAATGTTATTTAAAAAATATCCGAAATTTCATCCAGTATTCAAAAGCTGTAATCCTGGTTCCAAACAAAACCCTTGGATTTGGTGTTGTTCATGCGCTAAATGCTTATTTGTCTTCTCATTACTATCTCCTCATCTCTATAAAGAAGAGCTAGTTAAAATATTCGGCGAAGACATGTTTGAAAAAAAAGATTTACTTCAAACATTTAAAGAACTTCTTGGTAAAGAAAATGTTAAACCATTTGACTGTGTAGGTACTTTTGATGAAATAAACTATGCTATAACAAAATGTATAAAAAATTTAGACAGCAAACCTTTACCATATCTATTAGAATATTATAAAGAAAATTACTACGACGAATCAATTTTACAATTAAATCTCGAAAACTATTTCAACAACGAAAATAGTTTATCTCCATCAGAAATAAACATAATAAAGGAGGCTATAAAAAATGATAAATAAAATAATAAATAAACTAAAAGATCAAACAATTGCCATTTTAGGTTTTGGTCGTGAAGGGCAATCAACCTATAAATTCATTCGTAAGAATCTTCCAAACAAACACATAACAATTATCGACCAAAATGATGTATCAAATAATACATTACTATCTGTCGATTCAAATATAGATATCATATTTGGAAAATCTTATCTAGATAACTTACAAAATTACGACTTAGTAATCAAAACTCCAGGCATATCATTAAAAGATATTGATACTAAAGCCATAAATATTACATCAGAAATTGAACTATTACTCGAAGTAGATAAAGAAAACATTATTGGTGTCACTGGTACAAAAGGAAAAAGTACTACATCATCATTAATTTATTCAATAATTAAAAGTAATAATTTACCTGTACTATTTGCTGGTAACATCGGTATTCCAGTCTTTGACTTACTTGATGAAATAACTCCCGAAACTCTTATCGTTATTGAAATGTCTTCTCATCAATTAGAATACCTAAATATATCTCCTCATATTGGCGTTGTTCTAAACCTATATGAAGACCATTTAGACCATGCTGGCTCAGTTGCTCACTACCATGAAATAAAAATGAAAATGTTTGCTAACCAGACATCATCAGATTATATGGTATATTGTTCAGATAATGATACCTTAAATAATTTAGTAGCAAAAAACAAATTCAAATCTAGAAAAAATACAGTAAGTACCAAAGACCCAGCAACAATTGAAAAAAAGGGAGAAAATGTTTACTACAACAATGAAGTAGTATTTACAACCTCCCTAAAAAGAAACTTATTAGGTGAACATAACTTCGAAAATATAATGGTTGCTTATATGGTAAGTAAAATTTTAAAATTAGACGATACTAAGACACTTGAAGCAATAAGTAATTTTAAACCTCTTGAATACCGTCTAGAACATTTTGCAGATATCAATAATGTAGCATATTATGTTGATACGTTAGCAACTATTCCAAGTGCAACATTAGAAGCAATTAATTCCATTCCAAACGTTAACACATTAATATTCGGCGGTATGGATAGAGGAATATCATATGATGGATTTGCAGAGGCTCTAACAAAAAGCAATGTTGAACATTTTATTTGTATGCCAACAACAGGTCATGTAATAGGTGCATCTCTTCCTAAAGAAAGAACATATTATGTCGAAACATTAAAAGAAGCTAGTGACCTAGCAAAAAAAATAACTAAACCTAATACTTCATGTGTTTTATCCCCAGCAGCAGCAAGCTATGAACACTTTAAAAACTATGCTGAAAAAGGAGATAAATTTAAAGAATACATTCAAAGTTAATCAAACTACACTTTAAAAAGTGTAGTTTTTTTAATAAATTCCAAAAAATTAAAAGGAAATATATCTCTCTATCTAGAAAATATATAGTGAAGAGGTGAAGTATATGACATAAAAAATCACTAGTAAAGAAAGGAAATGGTAAAATGAAAAAAAATAAGTATCTTCTTATTTTATTAATATTGTTAATAATTTGTTTTAAAACAGTAAAAGCAGTAAGTTTTCACGAAGCAGAATATGTAAGTGGTACGTATATAAATACTAAAAAGAATGGTATAACTCGTTATCAGACAGTACGTATTTTAAGAGATAATAATAATATCCCAGTATATTGTATACAACCTTTTGTCGACTTTAAAGATAATCTAGAGTATAAAATATATGAAGAAGATAAAGTAGGATATAATAAAATAACAGAAGAACAAAGAAGAAAATTAGCTTTATTAGCTCATTTCGGTTATGGCTATAAAGATAGAACAAATCCTAAATGGTATGCAGTAACTCAATATCTAATATGGGTAACTTTAGAATCACCAGACAACGTTTATTTTACAGATAAGTTAAATGGTAATAGAATAACATTATTTGAAAATGAAATAACTGAAATATTAAATGATGTAAATAATTATGATATAACTCCAGCATTTGCCAAAAGATACACAGTAGAATATGGAGGACCTTTAACTATTAAAGACATAGATGAATCTTACGAAGTAATAAAATCTACACATCCCTATGAAATAAAAGGAAACTATGTAGTTACCTCAAATATAAGAAGCAATGTTACATTCTATACAACAAAAAAGAAATATTATGCAAACCCTGTAGCTTTCTTCGATAGCGAAGAAGGCCAAGATTTGATTAGACCAGGTTATGTTTATCCTAAAACTTATGAAACACATATTGATGTAATATCTGGGCGTATATTAATCGAATTAATACCAGACAAAAGCGTTTATAGCGTAGAAAGCAGTTTAAAAGACACTTGTTATAAAGTTACTGGTAGTCAAGGAGTAATAGATGACGTAGGGTGTTATACAGATAAAAGATTTACATATGAAACAGTTAGTTTACCTTATGGTGTATATACCATAGAACAGTATAGTATGGGTAAAGGCTACAAAGATGATGATACTAAAGTAACAGTTGATTTAACAAATACTAATAATTATCAAAAAGTTTCTGTATATCCTAAATTGATAAAAAATAAAATAGAAATAAATAAGTATGCATGTAAAGATGATATATGTTCTTTCGAAAACAACGCTTCCTTTGAAATAAAAGATAAAAATAATCATTTAATAGATACGATAAAAACCAATGAATTAGGTTATGCATATATTGAATTAGGTTATGGTACATATACTATAAATCAGTTAGAAGGAATAGATAATTATACTTTAATAGAAACTTATAAAGAAAAAATTGAAGACGAAAAAACTCCCCACATAAAAAATTTATATAATTACTATAAAAAAGAAGAAGAGTCTATTAAAGAACCAACTCCAATTATTCCTGATGAGGAGATTACACCTCCAGATACAGGAATTACTAACAAAAAAAGCTTAGTTGTATTTATACCAATAATAACAATAATTTTAACAATATCATTTATCATAAAAAAGAACTTACATAATTAAAAAATCTATACAAAATTCGTATAGATTTTTTATTTGTTAAAATTGACTATTTATCTATATCTGTTATAATAAGAACACAAAAAAAGGGAAAATAATTAAATAAAAAGTAATTTTTATACCAAAATAATAAAAAAATACACTTTTTTAACATAATTTTACATAAAAAAAAGGAAATCGAAGCATAACCTATAATAATTATAAGTGAGGGGTGATTTTTTATGGCATTTGTTAGTAATGACGAAATTAATGAAATTCGCGCTCAAGCTGACATTGTTTCTATTATTGGCAGCTACATCCCCTTAACTCAAAGAGGAAAAAATTATGTTTGCGTATGCCCATTTCACGACGACCATTCTCCAAGTATGAGTGTTTCTAGTGAAAAGCAAATATACAAATGTTTCTCTTGCGGAGCAACTGGTAATGTTTTTACATTTGTTTCCGAATATGAAAACGTTCCCTTTATTGAAGCTGTCTCAATAGTTGCAAATAAAATTGGTCGAAAGTTATCATTAGATACATATAAAAGTAATGTTAATCAAGTATTTAAAGAAGAATATGAAATAATGTTACTTGCCCAGAAGTTTTATCAAAATAACTTACGAACCAGTTTTGCTAAAGAAGCTAATAAATATTTAAAAGATCGTAACATGACTGAAGACATAATAAAAGAATTCGGTATAGGTCTTAGTCTCGATAGCAATGACTCCTTAATAAAGCTTCTAAATAGCAAAAACTATGATAACAAAAAATTAGAAAACATTGGTCTAATTAATAATGTAAATGGCAAATTCTATGATATGTTTTCTCGTCGTATAACATTTCCCTTATGGGATAAAGATGGTAATATAGTGGGATTCAGTGCTAGAGTATATCGTGGTGAAAAAGATGTTTCAAAATATATGAATAGCAAAGAAAGCAAAATATTTAAAAAAGGTGAGACATTATACAATTATCATAATGCTGTTAACCATGCTAAAAGAGAAAAGAGTATTATCGTAGTTGAAGGATTTATGGATGCTATAAGAATATCGTCAATAGGTATAAAAAATGTTGTCGCTTTACAAGGAACTGCAATGACTGACAATCAAATAACCATGTTAAAAAAACTGCGTGTTAAAGTTATTTTATGCCTTGATAACGATAATGCTGGTCTAATCGCTACCCTTAATAACGGAGAAGAATTAGTAAAAAACAATATTGAAACATTTGTTATAAGATTAAGTGGTGAAAAAGATCCAGACGAATACATACTTGCAAATGGTGCAGAGGCATTTCAAAAAAATGTTCAAAATCCAATATCATTTTTTGAATTTAAAATTAATAATTTAAAATCAAACAAAGATTTAAATAATGTCGAAGACCTAGCAACATATGTAAATGACGTATTAAAAAACTTAAGTACAACTACTGATGAAATCTTAAGAGAAGTAACACTCAATAAATTAAGTAATGATTACAATCTTTCAATAGATGTATTAAAAAAGAAATTATTAAGTTTTGCACCAGTAGAAGTAAAAAGTATTAAGCAACCAGCAAAAAAAGAAAGAGTAAAAAAAGAAGCTTACACAATTGCTTCTGAAAAAATATTGTACTTCATGATGAACGGAAATGAATACATAAATGAATACCGTAATAAATTAGGCTTCTTTAGTGATTCAATCCATCGTGAAATAGCAAACGAAATAGTATATTATTACGAAACTAATAAAAAAATAACTGTAGCTGACTTCATTACATACATAACAAATAAAAATAATATAAAAGAAAAAGTAATGGAAATCGTAAATAATGCAATAAATGACATTGTTACAATAGAAGCTATGGATGAATATATAGATGTTGTATTAAAAATAACAACAAAAAATGAAATCAAAAGATTAAAAGACTTGATGAAAAAAGAACTTGATATGGATAAAAAAATGAAATTAGCTGAACAAATTGCTGAGCTAAAAAAAGAGGATGTGTAGATATGGTAGAGATAAAAAGTTTCGATGAAAGAATTAATGATTTAGTTGAATTAGGTAAAAAGAATGATAACTTACTATCATTTGAACAATTAGCAGATGCATTAAGAGGATTAGACGTTGATAACGATTCATTAGATAAATTATATAACATCTTAATGCAAAATAATATTGAAGTAGTAGCAGCTGATGCTGAAGATGGTGAAGCTGGGCCACATAAAGGAGAGCTAGAAGAAGAAAATCTAGTTCTTAGTGATGAAGAAATAACAAAAGATATAAATATAAATGACCCAGTACGTATGTATTTAAAAGAAATAGGTCGTATAAGCTTATTAAGTAGTGAAGAAGAACTCGAACTATCAGTACGTATTGCTAATGGTGACGAAGGAGCTAAAAATATATTAGCAGAATCAAACTTACGTTTAGTTGTCTCAATTGCTAAAAGATATGTTGGTCGAGGATTATTATTCCTTGACTTAATACAAGAAGGAAACATTGGTTTAATGAAAGCTGTAGAAAAATTCGATTACGGAAAAGGATATAAATTTAGTACATACGCTACATGGTGGATAAGACAAGCTAT
>DEUO01000158.1:19052-23671 GCA_002362595.1 Caryophanales bacterium UBA3260 | reverse complement strand
TAATGAATATACTTATTTAATAATTAAATATATTATAGATTTTTATGGTAAAGATTATTTATTACATATGTTAGAAGAAGAAGGACATTTTACTTTACATGGACAAGATTATTTAGATAAGGCATTATTATTTTTTTCTACAGAATTAAATAAAATATCATAACACTTTTGGTAAAATATAGTATAATAGAAACAGGTGGGTGGTATCATGAGGTTGAAGTACATTGATGGAATAATGGGTTTTATCGTGGGCGATGCTATGGGTTTACCTTTGGAAGGTGAAGATAGAGAAGAACTGCTAAAAAAACCAGTTACTAAAATGATTGGCAATGGAAGTCATGATGTTCAAGCAGGGACTTGGTCAGATGATACATCACTGATGATAGCTACAATGGATTCAATTAATGCGAAGAATGATATTGATTTTCAAGATATTGCTTTGAAATTTGTGGCTTTTAAAAATCATGCACAATATACAGCTAATAATGAAGTAATTGATATCTTAAATACTTGTAGAAGAGCTATTGATAATTTTGCAGAAGATCATGATGATCCTATTACTTGTGGACTTAAAGATGATAATTCTAATGATGTTGGAGCTTTAATGCGTATTTTACCTATTGCTTATTTTGCGATAGATAAAAAGCTAAAGGATTTTGAAGTTTTAGATTTAGTTCGTAAGGTATCTAGTATTACACATGCACATGAAATTAGTATTATGGCTTCATATATTTATACAAGATTTATTATGTTTTTATTAAACGGTAAAGATAAATTATCAGCTTATAGTATGACTAAATGTGTAGATTATACAATGTTTAGTGATGATACAAGAGAGAAATTTAATCGTTTAATTAAAGAGGATATTGGTAAATTAAAGATTAATGAAATATATTCTGGTAATTCAGCTATAGAAGCGTTAGAAGCAGCTATATGGGTTGTTTTACAGTCTGAAAGTTATAAAGAAGCTATTATAGGAGCTATTAACTTAGGAGGAAAGACAGATACAATAGCAGCTTTAACGGGAGCAGCTTGTGGAATAATATACGGATATGACTTTATTCCTATGGAATGGAGAGATAATATTATACGTAAAGAGTATCTATTAGATATAATAGAAGAATTTAGTGAAAATAAATATGAATAACTGGAATATCCAGTTTTTTCTTTGATATATGAAATATTTTGTTATAATATAGCAAAGGACTAAATGTTATGAAAAAAGAAGAGATACTTAATAATATTAATGAAGGTTTAATGGAATTTAGAGATGTTCCTATTAGTTATTATGATGATTGTGATGTAATTTTATTATGTGTTAAAAGATATGGTATTTATGTATTAGATTACATTAAGAAAGATATTTTTAATAATAAGGGATTTGTTATAAGACTTATAGATAGTGTAAAAGGAGATATAAATAAATATATAAGTAACGATTTTAGAGATGATAAAGATGTTATGATTCATTTAGTAAGAGTTAGGGGACTTAATTTAGAAATAGCTTCTGAGAGGTTACAAGATGATTATGATGTTGTTTTGGAAGCAGTTAAAAGTAATTGGGAAGCTTTAAGATATGCAAGTAGTGATTTATGTAATAATAAAGATATTGCTAAGTGTTATATTGTAAGTAATAATTATAGTAATTTAAAATATATCGGTAAAGAATTAAAGAATGACAAGAAGTTTATATTACCTTTTATAATGGAAAATGGGAAGTTACTTAAAGATGTTTCTCTAGATTTAAAGAAAGATAAAGATGTTGTTTATGAAGCTGTTTTAAATGATGTTGGTTCACTAAGATATGCAGATAAAGTTATACGTAATGATAGGCCTTTTATGATAGAATTAGTTAAAATAAGTGATAAAGTTTTAAAATATATTTCTGATGATTTAAAAAGAGATGAAGTTTTTATGGTTAGAGCTACTAATGCTTATCAAGTTAGTTTGTTTTAATGAATAAGATATTCCTTTTAATACCTAAATATGGTAGGAAAGGAATTTTTTTATGTATAATAATAAAGTATCAATAACAGGATTAAATACGAATGATTTAAAGACTTTAAGTAATGATGAAATGGTGGCTTTGTTTAAAGCTTATCAAGGAGGAGATAAGAAAGCTAAAGATATACTTGTAGAAGGAAATTTGAAATTAGTTTTAAGTATACTAAAGAGATTTAAAACTAATGGTGATAATATAAATGATATGTTTCAAATTGGTTGTATAGGATTAATAAAAGCTATTGATAATTTTGATTTATCATTAAATGTTTGTTTTAGTACATATGCAGTATTATTAATTAAAGGAGAGATATTAAGAGCTTTTAGAGATTCAACTCCTATTAGGGTTAGTAGGGGTACTAAAGATATAGCTTATAAGATATTAGCTTATAAAGAGAAGTTTTATAATATGAATGGATATGAGCCTAGTAATGAGCAAGTAGCTATAGAGTTAGGAATAGATGAATATTATATTTCTTATGCTTTAAATTCTTTAAAAGATCCTGTTAGTATATATGAACCTATTTATAACGATGGAGGAGATACAGTTTTTTTATTAGATCAAATAGCTAATAAGGAAAGTGAATATGACAAGGAGACTTATATTGCTTTAAGAAAAGCTCTTGGTAGTCTTAAAAGTAGAGAAAGAGAGATAATATATAGTAGGTATATTATAGGAAAGACACAGACAGAATTAAGCCGTGAACTTAATATATCACAAGCACAAGTATCAAGAATTGAATCGAATGCATTAGATAGTATTAAAAGATTATTAAAATAGGAGTAATATCATATAATTAAGTGGGTGGTTAGATGAATTTATCTGATTTACAAACAAAAGATATAATTAGTACTAAAGATGGTAGAAGAATGGGACATATTGTTGATGCTGAGATAAATATGCAAGGAAGAATTGTTTTTTTAGTTGTTGAAGAGAAGAAGAGTATGAAAAAGTTATTATCTAATCAAGAAATAAAGATATCTTTTGATAATATTTCAAAGATAGGGGAAGATGTAATTTTAGTTGATTTATGATATAATTATAAAAGAGGTGTTCTTTATGAACAAAAAGATATTGATAACAGCAGTTATTGCTTTAATAATAGATCAATTAACAAAGACTTTAGCAGAATTATTTTTGAAGCTTAATGTATCTTTTAAAGTAATTAATAAGTTTTTTTATTTTACTTTATGTCATAATGAAGGAGCTGCATTCGGTTTATTTAGTGGTAGTAGAATATTTATTATAGTTGGAACAGTTATTGCTTTGTTATTACTTTATCATTTTACTTTTTGTTTTAAAAAGAATAATAGAAATAATATAGCTTTTGGTCTTATATATGGAGGGCTTGCAGGTAATTTTTTAGATAGAATTATTTTTGGTTATGTTATAGATTTTTTGGATTTTTATATATTTAAGTTAGATTATCCAGTATTTAATTTTGCTGATATAGCGATTGTTATTGGAGTTATATTACTTGTATATGCTACTATAAGAGGTGAAGAAGTTAGTGAAAATAATAGTAAAAAAAGCAAATGAGAGATTAGATAAGTATATTGCTAGTGAAACAGAGTATTCACGTTCTTTAATTATTAAGATGCTTGATAGTGATTATATAACTGTAAATGGGAAGATAGAAAAGGCTTCTTATAAAGTTAGAGAAAATGATGAAATATGTATTAAAGATGGTTTTGTTACGGAAACTGATGTTTTACCAGAAAAGATGAATATAGATGTTATTTATGAAGATGATGATTTAATGGTTATTAATAAACCTAGTGGATTAGTAGTTCATCCTGGTAGTGGAAATAAGAATAATACTTTGGTTAATGGTCTTTTATATTATACGAAAGAATTAAGTGATGTAAATGGAGAAGAAAGACCAGGTATTGTTCATCGAATAGATAAAGATACATCTGGATTGTTATTAGTTGCTAAGAATAATAAAACACATGCTTTAATGGCAGATTACTTTAAAGACCATAAGAATATTAAGAGAGAGTATTTGGCGTTAATATGTGGTAGATTTCCTCATGATTCAGCAACAATAGATGCGCCAATAGGAAGAGATCCTAAAGATAGGAAGAAGATGGCAGTAGTAGCTGATAATTCAAAAGATGCTATTACTCACTTAAAAGTTGTTAAAAGATATAAAGATTATACTTTGGTTAGTTGTATTTTAGAAACAGGTAGAACACATCAAATTAGAGTGCATTTAAATTATATAGGATATCCAGTTTATAATGATCCAGTTTATAATACAAAGAAAGCTACAGAATTTGGACAATTCTTACATTCATATAAAATGGATTTTATTCATCCTATTACAAAAAAAGAAATGCATTTTGAAGCACCTCTACCAGAATATTTTAAAGATTTTATTGACTCATTAGAAACAAGTCAAGAATAAGATAAAAGATAAATATTATATAGATTAGATAAGGGAAAGATAATACTTTGTATTTATCATATGTTAATTTAATTTCGTAACTTAAAAAGATAGTGTTAAGAAGGAGAAAGAACATATTAACAAAACTTAATAAATAATCTTTATAATAGAAGAAGAATACAAGAAAGGAAAAAGATAAAATAAAGTTACATATGATAAATACAAAGT
>DEUO01000158.1:10253-18743 GCA_002362595.1 Caryophanales bacterium UBA3260 | reverse complement strand
TATAACGAAAAAGAATAAGTCGTTTTTCATTTTATTTTTATAAATGATATGACAGAATAAAAAAGATAATAAAGATAAAACAATTAAATAAATTATAAGTAAGTATTTCATATTTCACCTCATGATAAAATATATGAATGAGTTGTAAATATATGATAATGATTTAAGGAGAAAAAATGAAAGATTTTAAAGAATTAAAAAATATGATGGAAGAAAAGGGAGAAGTAAAAACTTCTTCTATCTTAGAAATTGGTTATAGCAAATATGATATTAAGAAATTTATTGATGATGGTTTAATTACTAGGGTTAATCGAGGCGTTTATACGTTAGCTTGCAAAGAGAAAACAATAGAAGAAATAAATAGCAAAAAAGAAGAAAGTGGTTCAGTATACAAAGCTTTTAGATTTATATTTACGAGGAAGTTTGAAGATGCTATAACTATTTTTAGTTCTTTAGCTTCGCAAGATAAAATGAATGGATATTGGGACTTTTGCATATCATATGTATATTTTTTACAAAATAATATTGATAAAGCTTATGAATATTTGGTTAAATGTTCTAAAAAAGAAAATAGTGCTATTACGTCTACTAGTGCTTATTTAATAAGCTTGATTTTTAAAGAATTTGTTGATGTGGATGAAAAAGTTATTAATGCTTTCTTAAATAATGTACATAAAGAAAATATATCATATAAATTTTTATCAAGGGTAATGGGTCCTATTGAAAGAGGAGAATATTTAACAGCTAATAAGAAGTTTTATTATTTTATAGATAATGAGAAAAGAAATAAAAAGTTTCGTGTAGGTAATAGGTATTTAGATTGCGCTTTAGCTGGAGCTGTAGCTAAATTAGGATTGACTCCTAAAAAGGACGAAGTTTGTGATAGTGTAGTTGTTCCAGAAGTAAGTGAGAGACAAGTGTTAACTAATACAATATTATTAAATGCTTTAGAAGATAATGACTATGATAAAGCTTATGAGTTAGTTAGAACTTATGATATTACAGATTCTAGGGAAATTATTATTATGTTAATTAATCGCCTTAGAGAGGCAGAATGTAAGGGAGTTGGCTTTTTAACTGGGAAAACAAAAGTTGTTGAAGAAAAACCAGTTGAAGTTTATGAAAGTAGTTCTTTAGTAGAAGAACATAATGATGTAGTTAATAAAACAGAACAACTATTAAGTGATAATTTAGAAACTTTATATCAAGAATATAAGAGTGCTTTTGATAGTTGCGATTTTGTTAGTGCTAGAAGACGTTTGCTTCGCTTTGATATGGTTGCAAAATCTAGATTACAATATCGTAATTTAAGTTATCATTTTAGTCGTATAGAAAGAGCATCTGTAGCATATTTAGAGGATCCTAATGCGTATTTAATAAAAAGAGAAAGATTTGAAACGGCTAAACAGATGTTTTTAGAAAAAAATTATGATGATGCATTAAGAGTATTAGATGAAGCTGGTAGGGATGTAGAATGTTTATTATTAAGAGCTTCTATATATGTACGTTTACATAATTATGATTTAGCTTTAAATATTTTAAATAATTTAAAAGGATGTACAGAACCAGATTATTATCGTAATATGGCAACTATATTACTTAATAATGGAAGATATAGTGAATGTTTAGAGATGTGTTTTAAATATAATGAATGTCGTCCTAGAAGATCATCATATATTTATGTGATGATGGCAGATTGTTATGAAGCTCTTTACAAACCTGCCAAAGCTTTAAAAGTATTAAGAATAGCAGATGATATTAATATCGCTAATGGAATAAAGAAAGATTTAACTGATAGAATAAGTATGAATGAAAAAAGAGCAGAAAAAAATAGAATTAAGAGACTTTCACTTGCCAATGGAAATGGTTATGATATAGAATAGATTTACTATTTCTATTAAATATTATAAAATGAATAAGGAGGAATTTTTATGAGTACAGTTGTAATGGATAGAAGAGATGAAATAATAATGAGACTTGTTCATTACTTTATAACAGAAGAAAATTACAATCCTATTGTTGTTAATGGTGTAAAAGATGAAATATGGTTAGAGAATGCAGATGGACCATATCGTATAGTTCGTATTAATTCAAATAATATTTTTAATAAAGAACAATTGGATTTTGATTATTTTAAGATAGATAGTGTAGTAAAACAAATTAAGAAGAAGACTTTATCGTTTAATGTTAATACTTTAAATATATTGTTAGATGTTAATGAAGATTTAGAGTTGGAAGGTACTAAGAATATTACACCTGTAGCTATATCTAATGATAGTAATATAACTAATGAAGGTATATTGGATGCTTTTCCTGATATAAATGATAAACTTCTTAAAGATACTAAAGGTATAGATTTAATTATTAATGTTACTAAGGATATTAATGAGAAGACAGAAAGGGAAAATAAGATGTATGAAAGAACTTTCAAACCAAAAAGAATTGTAATTACACCAATTATTATAGTAGCTTGTTTAATTATGTTTATTATTACAGGTTTACTTAGCGGTAGTTTTTTTCAAATAACTAATGGAGCTGTTATTAAGCTGGGAGCTAATTATAAACCATTAATTCAACAAGGTGAATTATGGAGACTTATTACTTATATGTTCTTACATGGTTCTATATTGCATGTACTTGTTAATATGTATTCTTTATATATTATTGGTACACAGGTTGAGAATTTTCTAGGTAAATGGAAGTATTTAGTTATTTATCTTGTTAGTGGAATATGTGGAGGATTACTTTCTCTAGTTGTTAATTCATCTGATATTATATCAGTTGGAGCTTCTGGAGCAATATTTGGTTTAACAGGGGCGTTACTATATTTTGGATATCATTATCGTACTTATTTAGGTGATGCGCTTAAGAGAAGTATAATTCCAGTTATTATTGTTAACTTAGTGATAGGTTTTATGATGAATGGTATCGATAATTTTTGTCATATCGGAGGACTTGCTGGTGGACTTCTTATTACGATGGCTTTAGGAGTTGATGGAAAGTCTAAAGTATCTGAGAAAGTTAATGGTTTTATATGTTTATTAGCTTATATAGGAGTTTTATCTTATTTTATATTTTTTAGATAATAAAAACATTCAGAAATTTAATTTTCTGAATGTTTTTTGTTTCTTCTTCTTCTTCTTTTTATAGACTACGATATAGACCAATAGCTTTACCTAAGATAATACAATTTTGAACTATGATAGGTGACATTGTGTCATTTTCTGGTTGTAGTCTTATATGATCTTTTTCTTTATAAAATGTTTTTAGTGTTACTTCATTATCTTCTGTCATTGCAACTACGATGTCGCCATTACGAGCGATTTTTTGCTTTTGAATAATAACAATATCGCCATCATAAATTCCCTTGTTAATCATTGATTCGCCACTTGCTTGTAAAGTAAATATTGTTTCTTTAGCGGGAATTAAGCTAGCTGGTAATGTAAACCAGTCGTTAGGATTTTCAATAGCTTCAATAGGATTGCCACATGCGACTTTACCAAGTAAAGGAACTTTAATAATTTCTTCTTGTTCCTTTTTAGCAAATTCATTTTCACCAACGATTTCAATGGTTCTAAATTTAGAATTGGTTTTACGAATGCAACCAGCGTCTTCAAGTTTTTTTAAATGGGTATGAACTGTAGCAGGGGAAGACAATCCTAATGCTGAACCAATTTCGCGAGTTGAAGGGGGAAATCCATGATCAACGACATATTTTTTGATGTAATTAAGAACATCTTCTTGTCTTTTAGTTATATTTTTATTCATCTTGTTTACCTCCAATATAATATTAACATGAAGAATGTAAAAAGTCAAACAAATGTTTTATTTTACTATTGACACGAACAAATATACGTAATATAATGTGAATATGGTAAGAGGAAAAGGAGAGTGTTTTTGATGGCAAAAGAAAAAATGATGAATTTGGTAGGAGTTTTACTATTTTACTTCTTAATTGTTTTAGGAGTTGTAATGGTAAATCAAGGATTGGGGAGAGTTACTGATACTAATAATGTATCAGTAACGAATTAATATCGATTATTCGATATTTTTTTCTTAGTAAAATTTAGTTGAAAAATATCTTTTCTATAGTGTATACTAAAAATTAATAAATAAGGAGAGATAATATGAAAAAAGCAAAAGTTTATTTTACAAAGAATATTACACCAGAAGGTTTAGTAAATGTATATAAGAAATTGGGAGTAAATATGACTGGAAAGGTTGCAGTAAAACTTCATTCTGGTGAGGATGGTAATCAAAACTATGTTAAGCCAGAGTTTGTTAAAGACATTATAGATTATGTTAAAGGAACAGTTGTTGAATGTAATACGGCTTATGAAGGGGCTAGAAATACAACTTCAAAACATAAAGAATTAATGGAAAAACATGGTTGGAGTAAATATTTTGATGTTGATATTATGGATGCTTCAGGACCTGATAAAGTTTTAGAAATACCTAATGGTAAAAGAATTAAGAAAAATTATGTAGGAAAGAATATTAATAATTATGATTCAATGTTAGTTCTATCACATTTTAAAGGACATCCAATGGGTGGATATGGAGGAGCTTTAAAGCAATTATCTATTGGAGTTGCATCTTCACATGGAAAAAGTTATATTCATTGTGTGGGAAAAGAAGATGGTACTTTTGAAGATATGTTTCATGTTGACCAATTACAATTTCTAGAGTCAATGGCAGATGCTGCTAATAGTGTTGTAAAATATTTTGGAGAGAATATTGTTTATATTAATATTATGTGTAATATGAGTGTAGATTGTGATTGTTGTGCTGTTGCTGAAGACCCTTGCATGGCAGATATAGGTATTCTTGCTAGTACCGATCCTATTGCGATTGATCAAGCTTGTATAGATTTAGTATATAATTCTAAAGATGAGGGAAGAGATCATTTAGTAGAGAGAATAGAAAGTAGACATGGAGTTCATGTAATAGAAGCTGCAGAAGAACTTGGTTTTGGAACTCGTGAATATGAATTAATAGATATTGATTAAATTTATAAAAGAAAATTCATAGAATAAAAATAAATTATAGTGTATAATCATATAAAGAGGTTGTTTCATATGAAAAAAAGAATATTACTTACTTATGCAATGTATGGTAATGGACACAGAGCTATTGCTCAATATATAGAAAGTTATTTTAAGCAACAAGATCCTGAACTTGAAATTTTAGCAATAGATTTGTTAAAATATTCAACGCCTATATTAGGTGGAGTAAGTCAAAAAGTAACAGATTTCTTTTTACTTAAGTTTCCTACTGGTTGGTCATTTATTTATAATTTATTTGATACAAAGATAAGTTCAGCGATTGCTAATCAAACAAGTTTAAGTTTGTTTAAGAATAAGAAAATGAAGAAGGTTATTGAAGATTTTAATCCAGATTTAACTATATCTACGCATTTTTTTGGAAGTAGTTTGATTGATTATTATAATCGTAAAGGAGTTATTCATTCGAAGCTTATTACAGTTGTAACTGATTATGAAGCACATTCTTTGTGGTTAAAAGGATATAAGAGGGAACAAGCTATTGTTGTTGGAGATAAGGATGAAGTTAATTATTTGATTAAAAAAGGTGTTGAGAAATCAAAAATTAAGCCAATAGGAATTCCTATTAATCCAATTGTAAATAGTGATTTTGATGTAATAAAAGCAACTAAGAAGTATGGATTTACTGGAGAAAGACCAATATGTTTATTCTTTGGTGGTGGCGGAAATGGCGGAACGTTATCTTTGCCATATATTCGAAAGATAATTAAGAGTAATTTAAATATTGATTTTATTTATGTGGCCGGTAAAAATCAGGATTCTAAAGAAAAAGTAGATAAATGGATTGCAGATTATAATGCTAAGAATATTAAAACTTTAGGGTACGTTAATAATGTACCAGAGTTATTACAAATATGTGATTTTGTTGTTTCTAAACCAGGAGGAGCTCAATCAACTGAGAGTTTGTATTTTAAGAAACCAATTATAATGATTAATTGTAGTGGTGGACAGGAAGTTGCTAATTATAGATATTTTGTTAAGAATGGATATGGTAGACATTTTAGAACACTTTATATGTTTAATAAGTTTATTAAGAAGATATCTGATGATCCTTCTGTTATTGAAAAAATGAAGCAGAATATGGCTAAAAATAAGAATGATAAAGCTATGGAAAAGTTATATGATATAGCGGTTAAGATTATGAAATAGGAGATATTTATTATCTTCTTTTTTAATTTAATCTTTTTTATTTATTTAAATATTGATATAATGAATAATAGGAGAGTGATGATATGAACCCTGATTTAATTCATTCACTTAATAGTTTAAGAATTCTTAGTGTAGATATGATTTCTTATGCAAAGAGTGGGCATCCTGGTATATGTTTGGGAGCTGCACCAATTATTTTTTCTTTGTATACTAATCATTTGAAGTTTGATGTTAAAAGACCAGATTGGCCGAATAGAGATCGTTTTGTTATGTCAGCTGGACATGGTTCAGCTTTACTTTATGCGATGTTATTTATGGCAGGATATGACGTGTCTATTGATGATTTGGTTGAATTTCGAAAACTAGGTTCAAAAACACCAGGACATCCTGAATATGGTAAAACTCCAGGGGTAGAAGTATCGACTGGCCCATTAGGTCAAGGATTTGCTAATGCTGTGGGTATGGCTTTAGGAGAAAAGTATTTAGCTTCATTAATTAATGAAGAGATTCCTAAACAGAAGATTATTAATTATTATGTTTATTGTTTATGCTCTGATGGTGATTTAATGGAAGGAGTTGCTTTAGAAGCAGCATCACTTGCAGGACATTATGCTCTTAGTAATTTAATAGTTTTATACGATTCTAATGGTATTACTTTGGATGGAGCTTTAAATAATACGTATAGTGAGAATATTTTACAAAAGTTTATGGATATTGGTTGGGAAGTAGACTTTGTTGGTGATGGAAATGATGTTCGAGAAATTGATAAAGCTATTGAACGTGCTAAAGTTAATAGAAAACCAACTTTAATTGAAATTAAAACAGTTATTGGTCGTGGTTCTTCTCATGAAGGAGAGAATCAAGTACATGGTAAACCTTTAACTAAAGAAGATATGGCAACTGTACGTAAGAAATATGAGATAAATAGTAATACATTAGAGATAACTGAAAATGCGGTTCGTTATGTTCGTAAAGCAGTTGCTAATCGTATGAAGGGTGTTTATGAAGATTGGAATAAACAATTTGAGTTTGCTAAGAGAAATAATCCATCTTTATTATTACAGAAGTATTTAGATTTTGTTGAGACGGGTAATGTAGGAATAAATTTCAGTAGTAATAATTTTAAGATTCAAAATAATTATAGTGAAGAGTTACGTGAATCTAATTCAAAGATTATGAATATTGTTGCGGATCGTTCTAAATTATTTTTAGGAGGTAGTGCAGATGTTGCGTCATCAGCTCATACTTCGTTATATAAAGATGTTGAGTTTTCACGTAAGGAACCAACAGGACGTAATATTTCATTTGGTTTAAGAGAACATGCGATGGGAGCTATGTTAAATGGTATGGCTCTTACTGGTTTAAAAGTTTTTGGGTCAACATTTTTATCTTTTTCAGATTATTTAAAGCCTGCTATTAGAATGACAGCATTGATGAATTTACCAGTTACATATATATTTACTCATGATTCAGTTGGAGTAGGACAAGATGGACCTACACATCAACCAATTGAACAATTAGCAATGCTTAGAACGATACCTAATTTGATAGTTTTTCGCCCAGCAGATATTAATGAAGTTATTGGTTGTTGGGACTTTATAGTAAATAATAAGAAACCTGTTGCTTTAATACTTTCTAAAGATGAAGCGCATATTTTAGATGGTACAAGTGGGGTTAATGTTTCTAAGGGTGCTTATATTGTACGTAAAGAGTTACAGAAAATAGATGCAGTTTTAGTTAGTACAGGTTTAGACTTAACAAATACTTATTTAGCTGGAGAGACTTTAAGAGCTAAGGGGATTGATACACGTATTGTTTCAATGCCTTCGGTTGAATTATTTTTATCACAACCTATAGAGTATCAAAATTCGGTTATACCACCTAATGTTAAGGTAATTACAGTAGAAGCTTCTAGTACACTTCCTTGGTATCGATTTGCTTCTAAAGGTTGTGCAATAGGTATCGATTGCTTTGGAATGAGTGGACCAAAAGATGCGGTACTTAAGCAGTTAGGTTTTGATTATGATTCGATTGCTGCAAAAATAGAAAATTGTATTACAAATAACTAAATACGACATAAAAAAACACCATCCTTATTTATAATTTAGATGGTGATTTTTTATGAGAACATTTTATTTATTTAAAATTAAAAAGAATATATATGAAGTAACTAGAAGAAATTCTTATAATTTATATAATGTTTTAGAAAGTATATATCATTTAAATAAGAGGGAATTATCTTATTATTTTGATTATTTTAAAGAGATAAGAGATTGCT
>DEUO01000158.1:9712-9936 GCA_002362595.1 Caryophanales bacterium UBA3260 | reverse complement strand
TAAAAAAGTAATAGATAATAAAATATATCAGGTATATAAAGATAATTATACTTATTCTAAAGTTAATAATGTACATATTATTAATGATTATTATAGTAAAGAAAGAAGTAAGTTAATGGTTAAAAGAAATTATTTGTGTTTAAAAAGTACTAATAGTGTTCCAGAATTTTTAAAAGCTATGAAAAAGAATAAGAATATATTTGTTTGTGATTTTAAAAATAAAG
>DEUO01000158.1:1431-9551 GCA_002362595.1 Caryophanales bacterium UBA3260 | reverse complement strand
TTGTGATTTTAAAAATAAAGATTATTTTTGGTTGGAAGAGCTTGTATAAGTTATTATTTTTTAGTAAAATAGACATACAAGGAGTGTGTTATAATGTTACATGATTTATTATATGTATTATTAGGATTAATTATCGGTTTAGTAATTGGTTTTTTTGTAGCTAAGAAATTATTTACTAAACAATTAAAAGATAATCCACCTATTAATGAAAAAATGATAGAAGCTATGATGAGTAGTATGGGAAGAAAGCCTTCGCAGAAGCAAGTAAGACAGATTATGAATCAAATGAATAGATATAAGTAATAGAACTATAAAAAATAGTTCTATTTTTATGATAGTTTGATATAATATGATAGTTATTTAGTGAAGTAAAGTATTTATTTAAGGTTAAAAATATGATATTCTAGTAATAGAATAATAAGAGGTGTAATTATGAATTTATTAAATATAATTGATAATATTTATGAGAATAGTCATTTTACGACAGCTTTGGTTGTCTCTGTTATTCTTTTGGTTATTTTGTTTGTTATTGTTTTAATTATTGGGATTAGAGATGCAAGGAAAGATAAACAACCTAAACGTTTGATGGAAGATGATCTTAATGATATTTCTTTTGATATTTTACCAGAGACTGAGAAAGTTAAAGAGGATGTTACTTTTGAAATGCCTGTATTAACTAAGAATTTAGAGAATTTTAAGAAAAATTTAGAAGAAGAGATATTAAATGAAGAAGCTGTTACTGTTCGTAAATCTAATAAAGTATTAGAAGATGATAAGAAGGTAGTTAAGGTTTTGGATATGGATGAAATTAAAGATACTTCTATATTGGATTTACATAAAAAAATAGAAAATACTCCTTTGCCAGAAAATAAGAATGAAGAAAAAGTTTCTAATAAAGAAGAAAATAGTATTTATGATTTAGATGATGACTTTTAAGAGTGTGCTTAAAATAAGGGAATATTGACAATGTTTAATGTCAAATCTCTTTTTTTTTGTGTTTTTCTTTGTTATACTAACTATGGTGAAAAATTATGGCAACAACAAATTATGATGAAAAATCGATTAAAATATTAGAAGGTTTAGATGCAGTTAGAAAAAGACCTGGTATGTATATTGGGTCGACAGATAAACGTGGTTTGCATCATCTTGTTTGGGAAATTGTAGATAATGCCATAGATGAAAGTATTAATGGTTTTGGCGATTATATTAAGATAACTTTAAATAAGGATGGATCAATAACAATTGAAGACCATGGTCGTGGTGTACCAATAGGTAAACATGAAAGTGGTATGTCAACACCAGAGGTAATATATACGATATTACATGCTGGTGGTAAATTTGAGGATTCTGGATATAAAGTATCTGGTGGATTACATGGTGTTGGTGCATCAGTAGTTAATGCTTTATCTGAATGGATGGATGTAACTATTTATCGTGATGGAATAATAAGTAATATTAAGTTTGCTAATGGGGGACATGTTACTCAGAAACTTAAGAAGGTAGGAACAACAAATAGGACAGGAACTACTGTTACTTTTAAGCCAGATAGTGAGATATTTAAGTCAACTAATTTTTCTTTTACAACGATTACTGAACGTATGCAAGAAAGTGCTTTTTTGTTAAGTAATATTACAATAGAAATAGAGGATTTAGAAGATTCACGTAATGTTAAGTATCATTATGAGGATGGGTTAATTAATTTTGTTGAATATATTAATGAAGGAAAGAATGTTTTACATAAAGTTATTAATTTTAATGGAATAAAACAAGGCATTGAAGTAGATGTCGCTTTGCAATATCAAGAAGGATATAATGAGAATATTTTGTCTTTTGTTAATAATGTTAAGACTAGTGATGGTGGTTCTCATGAAACAGGATTTAAATCCGGTATTACAAAGGCTTTTAATGATTATGCAAAGGATAATAATATTTTAAAGGGTAAGGATGCTAGTTTTGAAGGTTCTGATGTTAGGGAAGGCTTGAGTGCTGTTATAAATCTTAAGATACCTGAGGCATTACTTCAATTTGAAGGACAAACTAAAGGAAAACTTGGTACACCAGAAGCTCGTACTGTAACGGAACAAATTACTTATGAAAATATGAAGTTCTTTTTAGAAGAGAATAGAGAGATAGCTTTAACTATTGTTGAGAAGGCTAGTCGTAGTAAAGTAGCACGTGAAGCAGCTAGAAAAGCACGCGAAGCGGCTCGTAATGGTAAAGGAAAAGAGAAGAAAGATAAAATATTAAGTGGAAAACTTGCTAAAGCGACTGGTAAAGATGCAAGTAAAGCAGAATTATTTTTAGTCGAAGGAGATTCAGCAGGTGGCTCTGCTAAGACGGGACGTAACAGAGAGACACAAGCTATATTACCTTTAAGAGGTAAGGTATTAAATTGTGAAAAAGCTTCAAGTAATGATATTCATAGTAACGAAGAACTTAATACTTTAACTTATGCTATTGGAGCAGGAATAGGCAATGATTTTGATCCAGACGAATCAAATTATGGCAAGGTAATAATTATGACCGATGCCGATGATGATGGAGCACATATTCAAATTTTATTGTTAACTTTCTTTTATAGGTTTATGAGACCTTTAATTGAAAGAGGCATGTTATATATTGCAAATCCACCATTATATGCTCTTGATTTTGGTAAATATAAAGAGTATGTTGCAACAGATGAAGAGTTAGAGGAGAGAAAAAAAGAAGTAAAACAAGCTTATAAAGTACAACGTTTTAAAGGTTTGGGTGAAATGGATTCAGATGAACTATATGAAACAACAATGAATCCCGAAACACGTAGTTTAATAAAGGTAAGTATTACTGATGCAGCATTAGCAGAAAAACGTGTATCTGTTTTAATGGGTGATAAGGTAGAGCCACGTAAAGAGTGGATTGAAGAAAATGTTGATTTTACATTAGAAGATAATTTTAGGAGGTAATTGGTATGGCAAAGAAAGAAAAAGAAAAAAACATCATTGAAAAAATATATGATTACACTCTAGAAGATATTATGGGAGATCGTTTTGGTAGATATTCTAAAAGTATTATTCAAGATCGTGCATTACCCGATGTAAGAGATGGACTTAAGCCAGTTCAAAGAAGAATACTTTATACGATGTGGGAAGATAAGAATACTTATGATAAACCATATCGTAAATGTGCTAAAGCAGTTGGAGATGTAATGGGTAAATATCATCCTCATGGTGATTCTTCAATATATGGGGCAATGATTTATATGTCTCAACCATGGAAGATGAGAGAAATATTTATTGATATTCATGGTAATAATGGTTCAATAGATGGTGATGGACCTGCTGCTCATCGTTATACTGAAACAAGATTAACAAAGCTTGCGCAGGTAATGTTAAAGGATATAAATCGTAATGCTGTTGAGATGGCTTTAAATTATGCTGACGAGGATTTAGAACCAACTGTATTACCTGCTAATTTCCCAAATCTTTTGGTAAATGGTTCAACTGGTATTTCAGCTGGGTATGCAACAAATATTCCACCGCATAATTTAGGAGAAGTAATTGAAGCAACAATACATCGTATTGACAATCCTAATTGTCGTCTTGATACAATTTTAAATATTGTAAAAGGTCCTGATTTCCCAACGGGTGGTGTAGTAGAAGGTAAAGAAGGATTATTACAAGCTTATTCTACAGGCCGCGGCAAAGTAATTGTTAAAGCACGTACAGAGATAATAAAAGATAAAGGTGTACATCAAATAGTTATTCATGAAATACCTTATGATGTATTAAAAGAACAATTACGTAAAAAGATTGAAGATATTAAAATAGATAAAAAAGTAGATGGTATTACAGATGTAATAGATATTTCTGATAAAGAGCATATGGCTAAAATTATTATTGAACTTAAGAAAGATGCTAATGCAGAACTTATTTTGAATTATTTATTTAAAAATACTGAATTACAAGTAAATTATAATTTTAATATGGTAGCAATAGTTAATCGTCGCCCAAAGCAATTAGGTATCTTAGAAATATTAGACGCATTTATTGCTCATCAAAAAGATGTAATATTAAGACGTACAGAATATGATTTAAATAAAGCTAAAGAGAGATTACATATTGTTGAAGGTTTACTTAAAGCTGTAGATATTTTAGATGAAATTATTAAGACGATTAGAGCTTCTAAGAATAAGGCAGATTCTATTGCAAATTTAATGAAAGAATTTCAGTTTACTGAAGCGCAAGCAACTGCTATTGTAACAATGCAATTATATCGTTTATCTAATACTGATATTAATTTATTACTTGAAGAGCAAGGTAATTTAAATAAGATGATTGAATTTTTAAATTCGATACTTAACGATGAAGAAATACTTAAAAAACAAATGAAGAATAGCTTAAGTGAGATTAAGAAAGAGTTTGCTAATCCTCGTCGTACAGAAATTAGAGATGAAGTATCAGAAATAAAATTAGATCCTCGTGATATGATTGTTAAAGAAAATGTTATTGTAGTAGTTACTAATGAAGGCTATGTTAAGAGAATACCTTTGAAGTCATATGTTAGTGCTTCACAGGAACCTACAACATTAAAACCTGGCGATTTTATTAGAGGGTTATATAGTACAACTTCTTTAGATACTTTACTTATGTTTACTAATTTAGGACATTATTTATATGTACCTGTTCATGAAATAGTTGAAACAAAATGGAAAGAATTAGGCAAACATATTAGTAATTTAATTCAAATAAGTAGTGAAGAAAAAATTATATCTGCTATGATTTTGGATGATAAGAAGACTAATTTAATTATGGCAACTAAACAAGGTGCTACTAAACGTATTAATGTTGCGGATTTAATTGTTAGCAGATATACAAAACCTGTTAATGCAATGAAATTAAAAGAAGATGATGAGTTAGTATCTGTTATCAAAGATAATGGACGTGCAATATTTGTTACAAGAACTGGTTATTATCTAAATATTAAGTCATCAGAAATTCCTATTGTAGGTGCTAAAGCATCAGGAGTTAAAGGAATAAATGTTAAAGATGATAATGTTGTTACTTGTTTATCTCCAGAAGATTACGATGAATATATAGCAATATTTACTAATAGAAATACTTCAAAACGTATAAAGATTAGTGAGTTAAGTGAAATGACAAGAGCTAAAAAAGGTTCTACACTTATCAAGAAAGTTAAATCAACTGTATATGAAATTAATAATGCTATTGCAGTTAATAATAGAGATATGATAAGTATAAAAATAGATGGAGAATTTAAAGAGATAAAATCAACAGAATTACCAATTATGGATTTATCATCAACTGGTAGTATTGTTTCTAAATCTGATGTTATAGATACATTTAAAATAGCGGAATTAGTAGAAAAGAAACTAGAATTAGCAGATGGTGAAGATAATAGTAAAAAACAAGATGATGTGAAACCAACAGCTGATGATGCTATTGAAGAACTTACAATTGATGATTTTATTGAAGATTTTAAATTATAATAGTTAATTAAATCACCTATTAAACATAAAATTTAATAGGTGATTTTATATGGGAAAAGAACAATTTAAGGAGTTTGTAGCTACTAAACCTGAATTAGCTTCATATGTTAATGATGGAACTATGACATGGCAGAAATTTTATGAATTATATGATCTTTATGGTGAATCTAATGAAGTGTGGAATAAATATTTAAATAAAGGGAATAGGAAGTTAAGTGATTTTATGGAAAAGTTTGATCCTGATTCTTTACAGAAAAATATTGAATCATTTGAAAAAGCGATAGACGTATTTAAGGAATTAACAAATAAAGCAGCTGATAATATTGAAAATAATATAAAGCCCGATGTTAAAAGACCTTTAACAAAGTTCTTTGGAGATTAAAATGGAGGATTATTTATTAAAACAGATAGAAAAAGATAAGTTAATGGAATATATAAAAGAAAATAGTTGGTATATTAAGGATTTATATAGAAATCCCAATAGTTATGAAAAGATAAAGAAAGAAATAAAAGAAAAATATAAATTAAGAATGGTAGATAAAGTTTCTAATGTTATGGATGATATAGAACTTGTTACTAGTATTATAAATACGATAAATTAAGTGTATTGTAATTTTTAGTTATTTATATTAAAATAATAATAGAGAAAGATGATGTAATAATGGAAAAGAAAAAAGAAAAAATGACATTTTCAAAAATTGAAATATTATTTATGATAGTATTAGTAGCTTTACTTATGGCAGCAGGTATAACTGTTTTTACAATTACAACGAATAGTAGAAAAGAACAAAATTTAAAAGCAGAAGCTACGCAGTTATCACGTTTAGCGGTAAATACATATACATATTTAGAACATAAAGGCAATGATGAATATATTGTTGTTGGAAGCGATGGTACAACTAAAGGAATGTGTATTACAGCAAAAGCATTAGATCCTGAAACAAAATTAGATGGATATTTTGTTGTTGAAGAAACAATGGGTAAGAAGAAAGTAACTGGGGTATGGTTAACTGATACTAGTAGAGTTATTGAGGGATATAGTTCTGATAAAATAAAAGATTTAAAAGCTAATAATGGATTGACAAAATATAGTGGAGATAAGTTGACAGAACGTGTTGCAACATCTTTTACAGGAATAAGTAAAGATAACGGGGGATTAAATGAGACTCCTAATAGATACGAAGTAAAATGTATAAATGAAAAGATAGAATAATCTTTTCTTTTTTGTTATACTAGGTAGGAAGGTGGTAATTATGTTAATAATAGGTAGTCATGTTTCTTTTAGTAAAGAACAATTATTAGGATCAGCTAAGGAAGCTATTAGTTATGGATCTAATACTTTTATGTTTTATACTGGAGCTCCTACTAATACAGTTAGAAAAGAAATAGAAGATAAATATTGCCGAGAAGCAATAAAGTTAATGAATGATAATAATATAGATATTAATAATGTTGTATGTCATGCACCATATATAGTTAATTTAGGAAATAAAAACGATTTAGATAAGTATAATTTTAGTATAAATTTTATTCGTAATGAATTAAAAAGATGCGATGAAATGGGGATAAAGCAAATAGTATTACATCCAGGTAATGCAGTTGGAATTACTAAAGAAGAAGGATTACGTAATATATTAGAAGCGTTAAATAAAATATTAGATGGAACAACTAGTTGTAAGATATTATTAGAAACTATGGCTGGTAAGGGGACAGAATGTTGTTCAACAATTGATGAAATGGCTTATATAGTTAATAATGTAGATAGAAAAGAACAAATAGGTGTTTGTGTTGATACTTGTCATATTAATGATGCAGGATATGAAGTTAATAACTTTGATGCTTATTTAAAAGAATTTGATGAGAAGATAGGAATAGATAAAATAGGTTGTTTACATATAAATGATTCTAAGAATCCATTAGGGTCTCACAAGGACAGACATGCTAATATAGGAGTCGGAACTATAGGTTTTGATAGTTTAATTAATGTTATTTATCATGAAAAACTAGAAAATGTTCCTAAGATATTAGAAACTCCTTATATCGGGGAGACAGACGAAGCTAAAGAAAGATTATATCCGCCATATAAGTATGAAATAGAAATGATTCGCAATAAAGAATTTAATCCTAATTTTTTAAATGATATAAGGGAAGAATATGGTAAGTAATACAAAAAGATTTAGAAGTTAACTAAATCTTTTTGTATATTTCAGTTGACGAACATATGTTTTATTTGTATAATAGTATGTGGGTTGTTTTAGAAGGTGAAAAGATGAATAATTTGTTTGATACTTTAGATAATGGATATAGGCCGCTTGCAGAAGAGTTAAGGCCACAATCTTTAGATGATTTTGTTGGTCAGGAAGAAGTTGTTGGTGAAGGTTCTTGGCTGAGGGAAATGATTGAAAATGATACTATTACTTCGATGATTTTTTGGGGACCTCCTGGTGTTGGTAAAACTACACTTGCAAAAATAATTGCTAATAAAACTAATTCTGTATTTAAACAACTTAGTGCTGTTACGTCTGGGGTTAAGGAAGTTAAAGAATTAGTATATGAAGCAGATTTTAATAGAGCAAATGGGAAGAAAACAATTCTTTTTGTTGACGAGATACATCGTTTTAATAAAGCACAGCAG
>DEUO01000158.1:0-1090 GCA_002362595.1 Caryophanales bacterium UBA3260 | reverse complement strand
AATTGGAGCAACAACTGAAAATCCTTCGTTTGAAGTGAATTCTGCTTTGCTTTCTAGGACAAAAGTTATTGTTTTAAAAAGCTTAAGTATAGATAATTTAAAAGATATTTTAAAAAAAGCTATAGATAGATTAAATAAGAAAGAAAATTATAATATTTTAATAGAAGATGATGCTCTTGATATGATTGCTAATATCAGTAGTGGAGATGCTAGAAGTTCTTTAAATACTTTAGAGAATTTAGTAAATCTTACTATTCTTAAAAATAATGAGAAAAGAATTACAATGAATATTTTAAAGCGAATGTTAAATAAAAAGACTTTTATTTATGATAAAAAAGGAGAGGAACATTATAATTTAATATCAGCCTTACATAAGTCAATGAGAAATAGCGATCCTGATGCAGCTTTATACTATTTAGCAAGAATGTTAGAGGCTGGGGAAAATCCATTGTATGTAGCAAGAAGATTAATACGATTTGCATCAGAAGACATAGGACTTGCTAATCCTTCCGCTTTGGTGCAAGCAACTAGTGCTTATGAAGCAGCACATTATTTAGGAATGCCGGAATGTAATGTTAATTTAGCACAAGCTGTTGTTTATTTGAGTGTTTCACCTAAATCTAATTCTTTATATCGAGCTTATGAAATGGTTAAAAAAGATGCTATAGATACAGCTTGTATACAAGTACCACTTAATTTACGTAATGCTGAAACTAAGTTAGATGAAGAATTAGGTTATGGTAAAGGATATTTGTATGCGCATGATAATTCGTATAAAGTTACTAATATGCAATGTCTACCTGATCAACTCATAGATAAAAAATATTATGTGCCAACTGATATGGGCAGAGAAAAAGGAATTAAGGAAGAACTTAAAAGAATTGCAGATATTAAAAATAAGATGAATAAAAGTTAAGATATATTATTTTAAATAATGACCATATTTAATAGTATATTCTTTAATTAGTTTTTTGATTTTTATAAAGTTTTCTTCAGAATACATATTTTTATATTTGTTTATATCAAATAAACTATAGTTAGATAGGACTGATTGCCAATTCTTTTTGATAAAATTATAAGAGAAATTTAG
>DEUO01000096.1:1532-4714 GCA_002362595.1 Caryophanales bacterium UBA3260 | reverse complement strand
CTACTTTTTGTTGACAACTTCAATAAATCATATAGTTTTTTTAGTTATAAATAATTTATTTTTCCATATAAAAGTATTTTATATTTATTATTCATATATTTAAATTTAATACCTATCATGTTATAATTAAATAAGTAAATTAAAGGACAATAAGTGATATAAACTTATTACTTTGAAAGGAGAAAAATAATGATTTACACAAAAGAAGTCGAAGAAATGTGTCCTGTTGCCAAAGGCGTTGATCATGGACCAGCCCCAATACCAGAAGAAGGTAAATGGGTAAAAGCGAAAGAAATAAAAGATATATCAGGATTAACTCATGGTATAGGATGGTGTGCTCCTCAACAAGGTGCATGTAAATTAACATTAAATATTAAAGAAGGTATAATCCAAGAAGCTCTAGTTGAAACAATTGGTTGTAGTGGTATGACTCATAGTGCTGCAATGGCTGGTGAAATACTAGTAGGAAAAACTATTCTAGAAGCTTTAAATACTGATTTAGTATGTGATGCTATTAATACTGCTATGCGTGAACTATTCCTTCAAATAGTATATGGACGTAGTCAATCAGCATTTAGTGAAGGTGGACTTGCTATTGGTGCTGGACTAGAAGATTTAGGTAAAGGAACAAGAAGTCAAGTAGGAACTATCTACTCAACACTTAGCAAAGGACCTCGTTACCTAGATTTAGCAGAAGGCTATATCGTTGAAATAGGTTTAGATAAAGATAATCAAATAATAGGTTACAAATATGTAAATTTAGGTAAAATGATGGAAAATATTAAAAAAGGCATTGAACCTATGGAAGCTATCGAAAAAGCTAGTGGAACATATGGTAGATTCGATGAAGCGGTCAAGAAAATTGACCCTAGAAAAGAGTAGGAGGATATTATGGCACTATTTGAAAGTTATGAAAGAAGAATTCCCCAAATTCAACCAGTAATGGATAAATATGGCATTAAAGATTTTGATGATGCTCGTAATATTTGCAAAGAAAAAGGTTTTGATCCTTATGAAATAGTAAAAAACGTTCAACCAATTTGCTTTGAAAATGCTTGCTGGGCTTATACTTTAGGAGCAGCTATTGCTATAAAATCTAATCGTACTAAAGCATCAGAAGCAGCAAAAGCAATTGGTGAAGGCTTACAAGCTTTCTGTATTCCAGGTTCAGTAGCAGATGATCGTAAAGTTGGTTTAGGTCATGGAAACTTAGCTTCTATGTTACTATCTGAAGATACTAAATGCTTTGCTTTCCTAGCTGGGCATGAATCATTCGCAGCAGCAGAAGGAGCAATTGGTATCGCCGCATCAGCTAATAAAGTAAGAAAAGAACCATTAAAAGTAATATTAAACGGTTTAGGTAAAGATGCTGCTCAAATAATATCACGTGTTAATGGCTTTACTTATGTTAAAACTGAATTTGATTTCTTTACTGGTAAGGTAAAAATAGTTGAAGAAATTAAATATTCTAATGGTGAAAGAAGTAAAGTAAGATGCTATGGTGCAAACGATGTTAGAGAAGGCGTTGCCATAATGCATTTAGAAGGAGTAGATGTTTCTATTACTGGAAACTCAACTAATCCAACACGTTTCCAACACCCAGTAGCTGGAACATACAAAAAAGAATGTATAGAACAAGGTAAAAAATATTTCTCAGTAGCATCAGGTGGTGGAACTGGTCGTACATTACATCCAGATAATATGGCCGCCGGTCCTGCATCATATGGTATGACAGACACAATGGGTAGAATGCATAGCGATGCTCAATTCGCTGGATCTTCATCAGTACCTGCTCACGTTGAAATGATGGGACTTATTGGTATGGGTAATAATCCAATGGTTGGAGCAACCGTATCTGTAGCAGTAGCAGTAGAAGAATCTTGTAAATAAAAATAATTAATATCTTAAAATAAACCTTGTTTCTTAACTAGAAGCGAGGTTTTTATATGGCTAAATATTCATGTAATTTAGTGACAAATAAATATATTGGTGGTATAAATGGTATATAAAGTAAAAATAGTAAATCTTTATATTAGAAAGGAAACGTAAAATGACATTTAAAGATAAATTAAAAATAGCAATTCCATTTTATCGTAAATCAAGAAAGAAAATCATGTATTCAATAATAATGATTATCTGTGCTTTAATCGCTTTAACAATTTTAACAGTTAATACAAATTATAAAACAATGCAAAAAACTATCATGTCTTCATCTTCTTATAGAACTTTATTTGTCACTCCACCAGAAGGAGAAGAAAATTTAACAGATGAACTAAAACAAAAGATATCAAAGATGAATCATATAGTTGATGTTTATGATTCCTATCCTTGGATTGAAGTGAATATAGATATAGATGGAGAAATGAAAAGAGTCATCTTAAATCGACTTACGGCTTCTGACTTACCACCACTTATATATGGCGAGAAATATAAAGATACAGATTCAAACTCTATTGTATGTCCAAATCCATTATACACTCTCGATTCTTTAGACAATATAGATTCCAGTGATGTTTATAACTTAAAAAATATGTTAGGCAAAGAAATAGATATGAGTTATTATGATTATAAATTAATACCAGGCTCTTTAGGTTGGGACTTTAAACAAGCAGAAAATGAACAGCATCATGAAAAAATAAAAATTGTTGGACTCTATAAAAATGGCTTAGTTTATAATGAAGGAGGTTGCTTCATAAATACGACTGATTTCGAAAGAATAAGAAATATATCACAATCTAAAGTCTTACAAGCAAGAAAAGAACAAGATGGTGGCATTAATTCATTTCGTGTAGTCGTAGATAAAGTTGAAAATATTGATAAAGTAATTGACGAGCTTGCAAAAAACGGCATGGAAAATACAAGCCCAGAAATAGAATTAGATAAAAAATTATATACAACCTTTTTTACTATAACTTCAATACTTCTATCTCTTTCTATTTTTACAGTTATAATAATAACTTTATCATATGCTAAAAAGAAGATTCTAAGTGAGCAAAAAAATATAGCTGTCATGTTAACAGAAGGATTTACTAAAAAAAATATTGGTCACATATATACTATATCTACATTTATCCAAAATACTATTCTTTACATCATAAGTATTATACTATTCCATATATTATTTATATTAGCTATTAATAAAATCCCAGATTTAGCTGTCATTGAAATGACCTTTAACATAA